>JANXVF010000018.1 GCA_025351785.1 Flavobacterium sp. | reverse complement strand
TTACCTGCTCCAAAACCTTTTGCACCCATTCGCTGAATAATTTCAAAAAATAAGGTTGGTCTGTCTTGAACTGGTTTGGTAAATATTTGTAACAAATAACCATCCTCGTCGGCATCGACCATGATGGCTAATTTTTCTATTTCGTTAATGTCTTCTTTCATCATATCCATGTGAACGCCTAAACGCTCAGGAATTGCCTGATAATAAGTGTGTGGTGGCGCAGAAAGAAAATCTACTCCACGAGCACGAAGTTCTGAAACAGTTTTTATAATATCATCGGTTGCAATGGCAATGTGCTGAATTCCTGGTCCGCCATAAAAATCTAAATATTCCTCTATTTGCGATTTTTTCTTTCCTTCGGCTGGTTCGTTTATTGGAAATTTAATTCGTCCGTTTCCATTACTCATTACTTTACTCATTAAAGCAGAATATTCGGTATTGATTTGTTTGTCGTCAAACGAAAGAAAATTTACAAATCCCATAACGTCTTCATAGAATTTTACCCAAGTATTCATTTCGTTCCAGCCTACATTTCCGACCATGTGATCGATGTATTTTAAACCTGTTGTTGTTGGATTATAATCGGATTTCCACTCTTTGTAACCTGGCAAGAAAACACCGTTGTAGTTTTTTCTTTCTACAAATATGTGAACGGTTTCGCCATAAGTGTATATTCCAGATCGCACTACTTCGCCAAATTCATCTTTTTCGATAGTTGGTTCCATAAACGATTTTGCACCACGTTTCATAGTTTCTTCATAAGCAGAAGCTGCATCTTCTACCCAAAGTGCCGCAACTTTTACACCATCGCCATGTTTTTGAAGATGTGCATGAATTGGAGAATCTTGCGTTAATGGCGTTGTAAGTACAAGTCTTATTTTGTCTTGTTTTAAAACATAACTTGCTTTGTCGCGAACTCCAGTTTCTAATCCGGCATAAGCCAAAGATTGATAACCAAAGGCAGTTTTGTAATAATGTGCCGATTGTTTGGCATTGCCTACATAAAATTCTACGTAGTCTGTTCCTAAAAGTGGTAGGAAATCTTGTGCACCTTCAAATATTTTTTCTAAGCCGTATTCGACTGATTTTACTTCTTTTGACATAATTTTTATTTTAACTCTGACAGGGTTTAAAACCCTGTCAGAGTTGTAAGTTTATATAATTTACTCCACCCAAGATTTGTAATATTTTCCATCATCCAATCCCATGGCTTCTTCGGTAACCATTAACGGTCGAAAAGTATCAACCATAACAGCAAGTTCTTCGGTAATAGTTTTTCCAATGCTGCGCTCCATTGCGCCAGGAGCTGGACCGTGTGGAATCCCTTTTGGGTGCAATGTAATGTGACCTTGTTCTATATTATTTCGCGACATAAAATCGCCATCTACGTAATATAAAACCTCGTCGGAATCGATATTGCTATGGTTGTATGGCGCCGGAATTGACTTTGGATGATAATCGTACAATCGTGGACAAAACGAACAAACTACAAAAGTTGACGTTTCAAATGTTTGATGCACTGGTGGTGGTTGATGCACTCTACCAGTAATTGGCTCGAAATTGTGTATTGAAAACCCATATGGAAAATTGTAACCGTCCCAACCCACAACGTCAAAAGGATGTGTTGCATAAACGAATTCGTGCATCATTCCTTCTTTTTTTATTTTTATAAGGAAATCACCTTTTTCGTCGTGTGTTTCTAGTTCAGTTGGTAATTTAAAATCGCGTTCGCAAAAAGGCGAATGTTCTAAATGTTGACCCGATTCATTTTTGTATCGTTTTGGAGTATAAAAAGGCGCAAAACTTTCTACGTAAAACAATCGATTTTCTTCGGTGTTGAATTGGATTTGGTAAATCATTCCACGTGGAATAATTAGATAATCGCCATATTCAAAATCGATGTTTCCCATCATCGTTCTTAATTTTCCGCTTCCTTTATGGATGAAAATTAGTTCGTCGGCATCGGCATTTTTATAGAAATATTCTGTGAGTGACTTTCTTGGTGCAGCCAATCCGATAGTACAATCTTTGTTGACTAGCATTGCTTTTCGAGAATCTAAAAAATCGTCTTCGGGCTTTAGTTCAAATCCTTTTAGCAATAACGATTTTATGTTTTTGCCGATAGCAATTTTTGGTTCAACCGAATAAGATTTGGTAATTTCTTTAACCTGCGTTGGACGATGAACATGATATAATAACGAAGAATGCCCGTGAAAACCTTCGGTTCCGAATAGTTGTTCGTAATACAAACCGCCGTTTGGTTTCTCGAATTGCGTGTGTCGTTTTTGAGGAAAATTTCCTAGTTTATGATAAATTGGCATTTCTTTTTGGTTTAAAAATTTAAAAGTTTAAAGTTTAAGGTTGTCCTAAACCTTGCTAAAAATCAAAAAGATGTAAACTCATTCAGGATTTCTCTTGATGAGGAATTTTAAGTATATTAATAATTCGAGCCAGTTTTTTGAAATAATCACATACAAATATCGGAAAAAAACAAAACAAAAATCCAAAAAAAGTAATATTTCATTTTTTGGATTTTTTGAATTATAAACTTATTTGGCTATAGTCTAAACAATTATATTGAAACACATAGAAACAAATTATTAAAAGAGCTTTGCTTTATATAGAATTCATAGCTATTTGAAAAAATAATTTTCTATTTATTCTTATTCAGAAGAATAATCTATGCTTCTAAGTGTTTAAAAATTAAATTTACATTTTAGACCAAAGCCACTTATATGAATTTTATGAAGGATTGTTTAGTTTGGCTTTTCTTTTACCATAAACAAAATAAATAAAAATACCAATTATCAACCAACCAAGCGATAACATTTGAGCATCTATACTTAGGTTTATCATTAAATAAGTGTTGATTAAAATCCCACAGATTGCAATAACTGGTAAAAAAGGAACCTTGAAAGGTCTAGTTAATTCAGGTTGTTTTCTTCGCAAAATCCAAACAGCAATACACACCATTGTAAAGGCAAATAAGGTTCCAAAACTTGTCATATCTGCTAATTTATTTATTGGAGTGAAAGCAGCAACAACAGCAATAAGACTCCCTAAAATTAATAAATTAGTTTTAGGTGTGCCTGATACTCCATGAATTTTAGAAAATACAGGCGGAATTAATCCGTCTTTAGACATACCTAGAAAGATTCTAGATTGTCCCATTATCATAACCATTAGCACCGAAATTAATCCGATTGTTGCAGCGATTGTAACTACATAACCTGCCCAAGCCTGACCAGCTATATCAAAAGCATAAGCAACAGGTGCTTTGATAGCTTCTGGATATTTCCCCATTGGGTTAAAATCATTATAATTCATCATTCCGGTTAATACTAATGAAACTAGAATATATAAAAACGTACAAACTAGTAAAGATGTAATTATAGCAAATGGCACATCTTTTTTAGGATTTATTGCTTCGCCTGCTTGTGTTGAAACTGCGTCAAACCCTACATAGGCAAAGAAAATTGCTGCTGCACCAGATATTACTCCTTTAAAACCATAAGCTTCGTGAGTTTTTCCTGCATTATCAATGATTTGTGTAGCTTCAGGAATAAATGGATGCCAATTGGCTGTATTAATAAAAAAAGCTCCAGCAATAATAACAAATAAAACTGCCGATACTTTGAGCATTACAATCATATTATTTGCTTTGGCGGCGCCTTGTGTTCCTCTTACAAGTATTGAAATTACAAATAAAACAATACAAAAAGCTGGTAAATTCATAGAAAAACCTTCGCCAGTGTAACTTGCAGGATCGCTTGTAAGCCAATCGGGCAAATGTAATCCAAACATTTTTAAAAGTTTATTGAAATATCCTGACCAAGAAACTGCAACTGTCATCGATCCCATTGCATATTCTAAGATTAATCCCCATCCAATTATCCAAGCAAAAAGTTCGCCGATAGTTCCGTAAGCATATGCATATGCAGAACCTTCGACTGGTAAAATAGAGGCAAACTCTGAATAACATAAGGCTGCAAAAACACAAGCTACTCCAGCTATAATAAAAGATAGTGCCAATGCTGGTCCAGCATGATAATAGGCTCCAGTTCCTGTAAGTACAAAAATTCCTCCGCCAATAATAGCTCCAATTCCTATTGCCGTAAGGCTCCATTTTCCTAGAACTCTTTTTAATTCACTTTTTTTCATGTCGGCTTCAAAGGCAGACACTGGTTTTACTCTCCAAATTGACATAATAGTATTGTTTTAATAAATTATCTGTTCAAATATACTTTTTTTGTTTAATAATATTACAAAAAATTAGGTCTTTATAGTTTTTAAAACTTAAATCCTACGCCAAACCAAATAAACCCTTTTAATAATTCGGGAGACCAAGAATATTTTACTTCGACAGGTCCGATGAATGTTTCTAAACCATATCCTAAAGCATATCCTGAATATTTTGGTTTTGAAATCCAATTGCCATTGTCAAACAAATTATCATTAATATTGGCAAAATTTGCCGAAAAATTGAGGTGGTTTTTTTTTATAATTTCGTAATCAATTGTTGCTGTCGATTTTATATATGAATTTGCTGCCAAGGAAATAAAATCATATCCATAAAAAGGCTTAAGATTGTTTGTGGGGTTAAACCCGTATCCGCCAAATGCAAAGTTTAAGTAGGAAGTGCTGCTACCCCCTATTGCAAAACCTGCATCGGTTTGAAACATTAATGTTGTTTTTTTGTAAAATGTTTTGGCAAAAGCAGCATCTAATTTTGCAATTGAATACCGATTAAAAGTTTTTGTATAATCTGTCGAATATAAATAAGTTTGTAAATCGGCATTTAAATTCCAACCTTGGCTTGGAAAATATTTGTTGTCGTAGGAATCGTATTTAAGATATCCGAAGATACTAGCATAATCGCTATTCTCAAAAACGGTAGTTGAATTTTGTAGCGTTTGATTTGTAATTTTTATATGCTTTAATTCAATACCAGTGCCTATTAAAAATTTTTGAGCAAAAATGGTTTGAACGTATGCTTGATTTGTTAAATCAATATAGTCAACATTTACTGTGCTTAACGCTAAATTATTTAAATAGCTTTTATTGATAAAATCTGTAGTTATGTTTCTGGTGAATTGATTAAATATCGATTTAAATCCGTAGCTAAAATAAAAACCATTGTCGACATAGTAGTTTAAATTGTATCTAAAATTATCACCCAATCCTAAATCTAACGATAAAACATCGTTTTTAAGCAATGATTTTTTTTGGGTTAGATTTACTAAAATTGCGCTTTTATATAATCCGTCAAAATGCAAACCAAACTTTAAAAAAGTATTGTTACTGCTTTCAGTTAATTTTAAATCAAGTTTGTCGTTACCGTTATACTCACTAATTGTATAATTTATGGTGCTAAAGTTTTGAGTCGCATTTAGTTTATCGATACCATTTTTTAAATCTTGATAACTAATTTTCATTCCTTGTTTAAAACCTAATTTCCCGATTATATAGGCTCGTGTGTATCGTTTTAAATCGTTATTTTCTATTAAATCTATCTGTAAACTATCAGATTCTTTTTTTGTGGTTACTAGTTTATAATTATTTAAATTTCCTAATATTTTTATTTTGTCATAAACTTCAATAGCGGCATCTTCGCCTAGCTTTATTATTTCTTTTCCTTTATCGAATGATATAACCGAGTACTCGGCTACTTTTGGCTTTATATAAATATCGGTATTTTTAGATTTTTCTTTCATTTTTTCAATCATCTGCAGATTTGTAATTTGAACTAAAATTCTAGTAGCATCTTTTAATGATTTTCGGTCTTTTAAACCATCTTGTACATCGACGCCAATAATAATATCTGCACCTAATTTACGAATTTCTTCTATCGGATAATTATTTGAAACTCCACCATCTATAAGCAGTTTTCCATCTATTTCGACTGGTGAAAACAGTGATGGAAACGCAGAACTTGCCAGCATAGCCTGAGGCAAATAGCCTTTGTTAAGCAAAACTTCTTTTCCTGTTTCTATATCGGTTGCTATGCATAAAAATGGAATAGGGAGTTTATTAAAATCGGTAATGTGTCTTACTTTATGGGTTAACGAGGTTAATAAATTATAGTTATACAATCCTTTTGACAAGGCAATCGGGATGCCAATATTAAATTTTTTAAAAGGCAAAGAGATGGCATATAACTCATCGTTATGTTTTTCGAAAAAACTTTTTGAAGTTCTTGGAATATAGTCCTGCAACAATTCGTCAAAATTTGTCGAACCAAAAATAGAATCTATTTGATTGGCGCTATATCCTGAGGCATATAGCCCGCCTACTACTGCCCCCATGCTTGTGCCTCCAATATAATCGATTTTTACTCCTGCAGATTCTAACACTTTTAAAACGCCTATGTGGGCAAATCCCTTGGCACCGCCACCAGAAAGTATTAACCCAATTTTGGGACGTTTAACGGTGTCTTGGGCATTTGTTGGCTGGCTAAATAAGGAGATGAGCATAAGGAAAATGATGCAACTAATTTTGTTAAAACAGTGCATATTGTGGTTTAAATGATTGTTTGCTTTTGTAAAACAAAGTATATTAACTAGCCCTGATAGCAACGGAAATCTTTTTTCTTTCTTTTTTTGAAAGAAAAAAATTGTAGTGAATAGCAGGAAAATGATCGATAAAAATGCCCAAGCCATTCGCTCCAATTATTGATTAATGATTTTAGTGTAAAATTCGATAATTTTTTTGGATTTTGATGCTCCTATAACCTCAGAAATTTCTTTTTCTGATGCTAACTTCAATCTTTTAACGCTTTTAAAATGTTTGATGAGTGTTAGCATAGTTTTTTCGCCTATTCCAGGAATTTCTTCTACAGATGAGTTTAGTGCGGCTTTGCTCCTTTTATCGCGATGAAAAGTGATTCCGAATCGATGTGCCTCGTTGCGCAAAAACTGAATTACTTTGAGCGTTTCTGACTTTTTATCGAGATATAACGGGACCGAATCGCCTGGATAAAACAGTTCTTCGAGGCGTTTTGCGATTCCGATTATGGCAATTTTTCCGCGCAGACCCAGATCATCTATGCTTTTTAGGGCAGACGATAGTTGTCCTTTTCCTCCGTCTATAATAATTAGTTGTGGCAAGGGTTGGTTTTCGTCGAGCATGCGTTTGTAGCGTCTGTAAACTACCTCTTCCATCGATGCAAAATCGTCGGGACCTATAACGGTTTTGATGTTAAAATGCCGATACTCTTTTTTTGATGGTTTGCCATCTTTAAAAACTACGCAAGCCGCAACGGGATTTGTGCCTTGAATGTTTGAGTTGTCGAAACATTCTATATGACGTGGCTCGACCGAAAGGCGCAAATCTTTTTGCATTTGCGCCATAATTCGGTTTGTATGCCTGTCGGGGTCTACAATTTGTAGTTGTTTGAGCTGTTCTATTCTATAAAATTTTGCATTTCTGATGGATAGGTCTAATATTTGTTTTTTGTCGCCAAGCTGTGGCACGGTAACTTTTATGTTTTCGCCCAAATCGATTGCAAACGGAACTATGATATCGCGTGAGAGTAGGTTAAACCGTTCGCGAAGTTCAATTATTGCAAGAGTAAGAAGTTCTTCGTCGCTCTCGTCGAGTTTCTTTTTTAATTCTAATGTGTGCGACCGTATTATAGACCCATGCGAGAGTTGCAAAAAATTGACAAAACCTGCACTTTCGTCAGAGACTATCGAAAACACATCGATGTTTGATAACTTTGGGTTTACAATAGTAGTTTTTGCCTGATAGTTTTCTAGCACATTTATTTTTACTTTTATTTTTTGGGCTTCTTCAAACTGCATATTCGCTGCAAACTCGGTCATTATTTTTTTGAATGCTCGCATCGACTCTTTAAAATTTCCTTTCAAAATTTCTCGAATGGCATCTACTTGCTGCTGATAATCTTCTAGGGGTTCGTGCCCTTCGCAAGGCCCCATGCAGTTGCCAATATGATATTCTAAACATACTTTAAATTTATGATTGTCTATGCTGTTTTGATTTAAATCATAATTGCAGGTTCGCAGCGGGTACAACTCTTTTATCAAATCAAGAATTACTCCTACGGTTTTAAAACTGGTATAGGGTCCAAAATATTCTGAGCCATCTTTTATCATTTTTCGGGTTGGAAAAATTCGTGAAAACGGCTCTTTTTTTATACAAATCCACGGATAACTTTTATCATCGCGAAGCAAAATATTATACCGCGGTTGCAACTTTTTTATAAGAT
This sequence comes from Flavobacterium sp., assembly GCA_025351785.1. Taxonomy (GTDB): domain Bacteria; phylum Bacteroidota; class Bacteroidia; order Flavobacteriales; family Flavobacteriaceae; genus Flavobacterium. The sequence continues at coordinate 5,872 of JANXVF010000018.1, read as the reverse complement.
TGTTTTCTAATAAAAGGGCTTCGTTTTCTGTAGGAACAACAATATGCTTGATGGTAACAATTTTTTTAACCAGCACATTTGTTCGAGCGGTATCGTGAACTTTGTTAAAATAAGATGAAACCCTTTTCTTTAAATTTTTTGCTTTGCCTACATACAAAATTTTATCGTCTTTGTCATAATACTGATATACCCCAGGATTGTCGGGTAGCGATTGTATTTGAAGTTCTAACGTCGGATTTTGCATAGTGCATAAAAGATTATCAAACAAAAATAAACAAAATAACAGTAGTTTGAGGCACCCTTTTTTGTTAAAAATCTTGATTTGCATTTTCTATTATACTCAAATGCTATTTGGTGCATATCATTAAATTATGATGTGCAAATTTGTTTTTCAAAACGCTGTGCATTATATCCTCGGCTTTCTTTGGCGCATGATCATAACTCTAACTTTCAAAAAAATATTTTGTTTGCAAGAGCTTCTTTTTATTTTTTAAAATTTTTGATGGTTTGTAATTATTTTTTATTTGTAATGCTTTTGTGCTAACTCAATATAAGTTAATGCTTTACAAAAATTTTATATAAATTATATTGTCAATTTCTTTAATATAGTTACCTTTGTAAAAGTCTAGGATTGCATACATTGAGTTGCAGTATAAACACCAAAAATTGTGGCTTACCCTACCAAAAAAATTAAAATGAATACCAAATCCCAAAATACAAACCAAATTCATGTAGAGAACTTGGCTAGTGGCATGTATATTGCCAAGGCTTTTTCGGGAGAGGAGAACTTTAGCAGTAAGTTTGTGAAGGAGTAAAGTTATATTACTTACTAGCACTTAAGTAGGCTTTTTTGTATGTTACATAATAGAAAATAAGAAACAAAACAAAAAAACATCGTTATAAAAAAATAATGCCTCAAAACCATCAAAAGCAATTTTGGTGGTTTTTTGCTTTGCCTACATACAAAATTTAATACTCTTTATCATAATACTATTATACGCTAGGATTGTTCAGAAGCGATTGTATTTGTAGTTCTAACGACAGATTTTGCACATGGCAAAAATTACGAATAACAAATAAAATCTTTACATTTAAACATTATTAGAAAACTATGGCAAAAATTATAACAATTCTGGGCGAAAATATTAAGCTAGGTGAAAGCAAAACTATCGATATGGAAATTGCTCGTTTACATACCACAACAAAACTAAAAATTCCGGTTATAATTGAGCGTTCAAAAATTGAAGGGCCCACAGTTTTATTTTCTGCAGGAATTCATGGCGACGAAATTAATGGTGTGGAAATCGTAAGACAATTAATTACTCAAAAAATAAACATGCCCTTTAAAGGAACCATTATTTGTATTCCAATAGTAAATATGTTTGGGTTTGTAAATAAATCGAGAGAGTTTCCAGATGGCAGAGATTTAAATAGGGTTTTCCCAGGGAGCAAAATGGGATCGTTAGCGAGCAGATTTGCGCATCATATTTTAACCGAAATTATTCCGATTGTCGATTTTGCAGTCGATTTTCATGCTGGTGGAGCAAGCCGATTTAATGCTCCACAAATACGAATTATTCCAAACGCGCCAGATTTGTTTCAGTTAGCATCAATTTTTAATGCTCCGTTTACATTATATTCTAAACATATTGTAGGCTCTTTCAGAGGATCTGCTTCTAAACTTGGAGTAAAAATGTTGTTATTTGAAGGTGGAAAATCTTTAGATATAAATAATGACGTTGCCACAGAAGGAGTAAATGGAGTAAAAAGATTATTATCCCATTTAGGTATGCTACAACCCAGTATTGAAATTGCAAAACAGAAAAAATCGACAATTTATATCGAGAAATCTAATTGGGTTCGAGCAAAATGTTCAGGACTTCTTCACGACGGAAACAAAATAGGATTGTTTGTCAAAAAAGGTGATGTGTTAGGAAAAATAACCGATCCTTTCGGTAAATTTGAACAAAAAGTAAAAGCACCTAACGATGGTTATATTATAAATGCAAATTATTCGCCCATAGTTTATGAAGGTGATGCAATATATCACATTTCGGGTGGAAATTTTGAAAATGAAGATTGATTATGACTAAAAACGAATTGCGAATTAAATATAAAAATTTAAGAAATGCTTTGTCTCAAGATGAAATAGAAGATAAAAGTTTAGCAATCTCTAGTCAGCTATTGAAAATTGATATTTGGAATAAAAAATTCTATCATTTGTTTTTATCAATATCAGAAAATAAAGAACCGAATACAGCATTTATTCATCAAATTTTAAATGAAAAAGTAAAGGAAATAGTAGTGTCAAAAACTGATTTTAAAACAATTGAAATGAGTCATTTTTTGATGACAGACACTACGATTTTCACAAAAAACGACTATAATATTCCTGAACCGCAAAATGGTATTGAGGTTGAAGTATCAAAAATTGAAGTGGTTTTTGTGCCACTTTTAGCCTATGATAAAAAAGGAAATCGTGTAGGATATGGCAAAGGATTTTATGATAAATTTCTGTCTCGATGTCGACCTGAAACTATAAAAATTGGATTGTCGTTCTTTGAGCCAGAAATTCAAATTAAATCTATTTTTGATAGCGATATTAAACTAAACTACTGTGTAACCCCAACAAAAATATATCAATTCTAAAAAATTTTATAATTTATATAATCTTTCATCAGGATCATATTCAAACGGATCATGATCTACTTGATTCGAAAAAGTAACACCATCTCTAGCTTTTGGTGGAGCAAACGCTCTTTTATTAAAAAATATAAGTATTCCAACCCCCACAGATATTGCAAAATCTGCTACATTAAAAATTGCATTAAAAAAAGTAAACGGTTGTCCACCATATTTAGGCAGCCATTCTGGGAAAACGCCTTCCCAAATTGGAAAATAAAACATATCGACAACGCGACCCTGAAACCAAGTTCCATAATGATCTAGCGGATAAAAAGTTGCTAAATGAGTTGTTGTACTGTTGTCAAACATTATTCCATAATATACTGAGTCGATTATGTTTCCAAAGGCACCTGCAAATATCAATGAAACGGCCACCACTAAAAATGCTGATTTATTGCGAGAGGTAATATCCCAAAGCCAATATCCAATGCCACAAATAGCAACCATTCTGAAAATTACTAATATTAATTTACCATATTTGCCAGGAATTACCGTTCCCCAAGCCATTCCTTCATTTTCAATAAAATTAATTTTAAACCAAGTAAAAATTTCAAATTCTTCCCCATAATAGAAGTTAGTTTTTACAAAAAATTTAGAAAATTGATCTATTATTAAAACAAACAAAATCAACATTATGGCATTAAATAACTTCATCAGAATAACATTTTAAGTTTGCAAAAATACATTTATTTTTTTATAAATAAAACGCTCCTAATTGGAGCGTTTACTAAATGTTTAATATGAAATTTATCGCTGTAAATTTTTAGCTTCAATACTCATAGTTGCATGAGGAACAATTTTTAAACGTTCTTTCCCAATTAATTTTCCTGTTACTTTACAAACACCATATGTTTTGTTTTCTACACGAAAAAGTGCGTTTTTTAAATCGCGGATAAATTTTTCTTGACGAATAGCCAATTGCGAGTTAGCTTCTTTACTCATGGTTTCACTTCCTTCCTCAAATGCTTTAAATGTTGGCGATGTATCGTCGGTGCCATTATTTAAATCATTCATGTAAGCACTTTTTATCAATTCTAAATCAGTTTGTGCTTTGTGTATTTTATTTAAAATAATTTCTTTAAACTCAGCTAAATCAGCTTCAGAGTATTTTGCAATTTCATCTACCATTGTATATTATTTTTTAATTTTTTGTAATTATTATTTGTGTTTTTATGTCGTCAAACTCTATTTCTACAGCATTTATAAGGTCTTGTTTAAAATCAAAAGATGCGGTTAGTGTTTCCGACATTATATACGCTTTATTATTAGATATGGCTTGTTCTAAAATGCTATTTTGCTTAATTTCAACTTTTATTTTATCGGTAATCTCAAAACCAGATTCTTTTCTGATGTTTTGAATTCTGTTTACCAATTCTCTTGCTATTCCTTCTTGCTTTAATTCTTCCGAAATTGTAACGTCTAAAGCTACTGTAATTCCGTTAGCATTTGCAACTAACCAACCCGGAATATCTTGAGATGTTATTTCAACATCTTCGGATGTTAAAATTATACTATTTCCCGAAATAACAAGTGACAACTCACCTTTAGCATCAATTTCATTAATTTGTTCTTGCGAAAATTTTTGTATTTCATTAGAAATCAACCCCATATCTTTGCCAAATCGGGGTCCAAGTGCTTTAAAATTTGGTTTAATTTGTTTCACTAAAACACCTGACGCATCGTCTAAAAGTTCGATTTCTTTCACGTTTACTTCTGCTTTTATTAGGTCAGAAACCGCTTCAATTTCAGCACGTTGATTTTCGTCAAGTATAGGAATCATAACCTTTTGCAAGGGTTGACGCACTTTTATCATTTCTTTTTTTCGGAGTGATAAAACTAGTGACGAAACGGTCTGTGCTTTCATCATTCTGCTTTCCAACGATTTATCAACAAAGTTTTCAACCGAAACAGGAAATAAAGCCAAGTGAACACTGGCAAAATCTTCCGTTTGAGTAGTTCTAACTAAATCGCGATACAACTGATCCATAAAAAATGGAGCGATTGGCGCAGATAATTTAGCCACATTTATCAAACAAGTATAAAGCGTTTGATAAGCAGCAATTTTATCGGTTCCGTATTCGCCTTTCCAAAATCTTCTTCGGCACAAACGAACGTACCAATTACTCAAATTTTCTTGAACAAAATCAGAAATAGCTCTTGCCGCTTTTGTTGGTTCATAATCAGCATAATAATCGTCAACATTTTTTATCAAAGTATTCAATTCTGATAAAATCCAACGGTCAATTTCTGGTCGTTCGTTCAATGGAATTTCGGCTTCTGAAAATGTAAAATTGTCAATATTTGCATATAATGTAAAGAACGAATAGGTGTTGTAAAGTGTTCCGAAAAACTTTCTACGAACCTCAGCAATTCCTTCAATATCAAATTTCAAGTTATCCCACGGATTTGCATTCGATATCATGTACCAACGAGTCGCATCTGGACCAAATTCTTCAATAGTTTTAAAAGGATCGGTTGCATTTCCAAGACGTTTAGACATTTTTTGTCCGTTTTTATCCAAAACCAAACCATTTGAAACTACATTTTTATAAGCAACTTTATCAAAAACTAAAGTCCCAATTGCGTGCAAAGTATAAAACCAACCACGAGTTTGATCTACACCTTCGGCAATAAAATCGGCAGGAAAATCTTTATTATCGTCTATTTTATCTTTGTTTTCAAACGGATAATGCCACTGCGCATAAGGCATTGCTCCCGAATCGAACCAAACGTCAATCAAATCAGATTCACGTTTCATTGCTTTTCCTGATGGCGAAACTAGAGTGATTTTATCAACTACATTTTTATGTAAATCGACTAAATCGTAGTTTTGTTCACTCATGTTTCCAACTTCAAAACCCTTAAAAGGATTTACGGTTTCAACACCAGCTTGGATTGCTTTTTCGATTTCTGAATATAATTCTTCTACTGAACCAATTAATATTTCTTCGGTTCCGTCTTCGGTTCTCCAAATTGGCAATGGAATTCCCCAATATCTTGAACGCGATAAATTCCAGTCGTTGGCATTTTTCAACCAATTTCCAAAACGACCTTCGCCAGTTGCTTTTGGTTTCCAGTTGATGGTTTCGTTTAAATCAAACATTCTGTCTTTGATTTCGGTAACTTTGATGAACCAAGAATCTAACGGATAATATAAAATTGGTTTGTCCGTTCTCCAACAATGTGG
>JANXVF010000014.1 GCA_025351785.1 Flavobacterium sp. | reverse complement strand
TCCTAACAATTTGTAATATTTATAAGGATTTTTTATTTTTTGAAATTTGTAATATTTAAAAAATAAAATAATTTTGTATCCATCTATTTGTTGTTTTGAATTATTCAATAACTTAAAAAGCATAACTGTAGGTGATGGTTTAGGCTGAATTTTATCATCTCTCCAAGGATGCAAAAACTTAGTCCTAAAGCCACCAATTGGTGCTTTGAGGTGAAATAATGATGGATCTGGAGCATACAAAATATCATTACCTTTTTTTAATAATTGCAATCCAAAATCTGCATCTTCACCATACCCAAACTCAAATTTCATATTAAATTTTACATTTTTTAAACTCTCTAAACTAGCAAAACTACTGCAGGTACCAAAAGAATCCCATTGAATTATCGTTTCATAAAAAGGTTTTTGATTTTCTTGCAAACATGAAAAGGTATAAATTGAATTTTGATATTTTTTTACAATTTCAAAAGCTTTTTCTATAAGGTTTTCTTTAAATCGGATATCATCATCTGCAAAAAAAACCCACTCACTTTTGACTAAATCTAAAGCAACATTTCTTGCATTACACGCTCCCGTTTGATGAGTAAATTTATGTATGATATGAAACGGCCATTTCTGATTAGTTATATAATCTAACTCAGAAACTGAATCAGCAAGAGAATTTTGTTCTATAATTATAACATTTTTTGGCAAAATAGTTTGATTGCTAAAGTCGATTAAAACATCTAATAGATATTTTTTTCTTCCAATTGTAGGAATAATTACGTCTAAATCTGTAGTTAGAAATTTATTTAAAGTCGATTGAATTTCTATTGATTTTAGGTGATTGCTTAATTTTCTAAAATTGTAAAACAATGAATTTAAAAGCGGTATTAGGGTAAATTTCTTTTCAAATTTTAAAAAACACAAGAATAAAATTAAAACCCATCTTTTTTTATAATGTTGTTTTACAAATTTAAATAAAGTAAAATTATCACATTTTTTATTTGCAATTTCTGGAGCATTTGGTAATAAAAATAAAGGTTCTGAATAACATAATAAACCTATTAGCATGGCTTGTTTTGCAAGCGAAAGAACAAAATATTCAAAACTTGAATTTAACGAAATTTTACTTTTTAATGCTAACAAAACACTAGCATGCAAACCTCCAACATCAGTACTCATTAACCACGTAGGTGCTTTTGTAGTTTTATTGTAATTTGCATAAATATTTTCGTTAACATAACCAATAGCTTCAGATAGGATAGGAAAAGTTGAATTATGAAACGATGAAAAAATTAATTTATGATGAAAAATTTTGTGTAATGCAACATAATTGATATAATTTTTTAATTCTACATTACACCAAAGTATAAATGTATCAGGAAATTTTTCAGCCAACAAAAATAATGACTTTGATAATGAAGTAAATGCAATATCTATTTCAGAATTTGTATCTAAATTTACTACAGATATAACTTTAATGTTGTTATGAAAAAAAAGTATCATTAAATTAAATTATTGTAAAATTTTAAGTTTTCGAGTACAATTTTATCGATATCAAAATGTTGTTCAACATGATTTCGCGCATTTTTCGCCATTTGTAAAGTTGCCGATTCATTATCAAAAATAGATATTATTTTTTGAGCATACATTTTATGATTTTTTGGGTAAACTAAAAAACCACTTTCAGTGTCGACTAACAATTCCTGAGCCCAGCCAATATCAGTATTTACAACTGCTTTACTCATAGCCATGGATTCGATTGTAACCATACCGAGTGTTTCTGCAAATGATGGAAAGATACAAACATTTGCATTTTTTATATGATTTTGAACCTTTTCATAAGAGACTTTTCCTAAATAAAAAACCCTTTTTTGTTCGTCGTGGGTTAAATTATTTTTTAGTAACTCCCAGGTAGAACTTGAGTTTGTGGTTACATCTGAAGCATCGCTTCCTACTAGAATTAATTTTGAATAGGGATGACTTTTTAAAACTTCTTTAAAAATAAAAGGCAACTCTAAAACTCCTTTTTTTCTGATAATCGTTCCTATATATAAAATTGTGTATTTTTCAAAAATTTGGGGTGTTTCATTTATAAAATTTGAAAGCTCTAGTCCGTAAAAAATAGTTTTTATTGGTTTATTTTTTATTTTGAATAATTGTTTGGTTTGGCTCGAAGCATAATCAGTAGGACTTACAAAGGCATTTGCATTATTAATGGCTAATTTCTCAAAAAAATAGTTTTTTAATTTTTGTTTTCTGTTTTCAAGTTTACAAAAATAAGCATCACTTCCATGAAAACGAATTACCAAAGGAATTTTAAACTTCATAAAAGCTGTAATTCCTGTCCAATCTGGTGCTTCAATAACATCAATATTTTCGAGTTTAATTATTTTGGTGATGAAATTTTGAATGAGTTTTCGATAAAAATACCATTTAAAAAAATAATATTCTTTTGACTCAATTAAATAAATTGAAACACCATTTTCGATAAAATTTTCTTGTGAATTTTGTCCGTAAATAAATATCGTTGCTTTGTTTCCAGTTTTTACGATTGCCTCGGCTAAATTTTTAATACTTGTCCCAATTCCTCCAGCACTTGATGATTTTTCATGAGGATATTCAGATGTAATAAAAGCAATATGCATCGATTCAAATTTAATGTAAAACTACGATTTTAGAATTATAAATAGAAATAAAATTAGTTTTCGATAAAATATGATTCAAATTCCTTGGCAAACATTCCCGAAACTTTTTTTCGTCCCTTTTCATTTAAATGAATTTCATGATAAAAATAGTTTATATCTGTAAGTTTATTACAATAATTGATAAATTGAAAATTTAGATTATTATTTACAACTGTAGTATTAAAAATTGGCGTTTGAAATATTATTAATTTTGTATTGTTTCGATCACACAATTCCTTAATTTTATAGATATAAGGATTGTTCCATTGCAAAACAACTTTGGTTTTTGCTTTGATTATTTTACTTTCAGATCCTTTTGGATAAGAGTAATTTCCTTTGACATCAAACCTGTTTTTAAAATTTGGTTTAAACAAACTTACAATCGAAGGATAAATAATTTCTGTATTATAATAACCCACTCCAATAAAAGGACAAAAATGAGAAAAAGTTAATGGTTTAAAATAGCCGGATTCTAAATTTTTATAATACTCATAAACATATTTTTCATTTACAAAAGGAAGAAAACGATAATCGTTATTGTTTATTGTTGGACTTACAGTTTCTAAATCCCAATAGTTTACTGCAAGCACACAAATTTTGGCTTTTTTGTTTTGATGAAAAAAATGATTTAACATTAAGTAATTTGATGAGATTGAAGTATCATCAATACTTAAATTTATTCCT
>JANXVF010000110.1 GCA_025351785.1 Flavobacterium sp. | reverse complement strand
AGTACCTGTAGAACCGTCAAAAGTTTGCATTTGTCCGTGAACAATGTCAATTTTATTTGAAGTCTCATACAATTTTACTTGAAAATTAATATTTGGACCTGCATTAGAAAATTGTTCCATACCTATCCACTCTACAGTAAGTACTCTGTTTGGAGCAACACCATCTAGTTGATATTTGATAAAGTTTGAGATTGAAGCTACTGATCCACCGCCTGTAACATACAAATCGTCCCAATAAGGAGCAATCAAATTAAGACCTGTTCCTAACGAGTTAGTGTAACTTGAAGAAGTGCTTGCGCCTAATCCTAAGAAACCATTAGTATTCGCTACAAATTGTGTATACGTTGTTCCTTTATAGAAAAAGTTAAACCCAATGTTTGTAGCCGATGAAGAACTATCGTCTAATGAGGTAAACCCTGTTAAGCCAGTTCCTGAGGTTCCTATAGTGTTATAGGTAATTCCTGTAGTTCTTGTTACATTGTAATCGCAATTTGTAAAAATAAGTTGCACTGCACTAGAATAAGTAATAGGACCCGCCGAACAACTTATTCCCATTCTATAATACATTCCTACCAACGAAGCAGGTGTATATGAATTTGTTGTTCCACCAGTACCTGTAGTTACATTTGACCAAGCCGTTGAACCATCAACAGATTGTTGCCATTGAAACGTGATGCCTGTACCAGTACTATAACCCGAAGCGGTAAAAGCTCCAGTAGGAGTTGAACCTGCACAAAATGTATTTGTTGCAGGAGAAATCGTTCCAGCAACTGGAGTTCCCGAACACGGAACAGCAGCAATTATATTAATCAAATAGTCTTCTGTTTCACCATAACTGTAAGCTGTGGTAGCATAATTAGTTGCCGTTGGAAACGTGGTTTCAACATTAACTACGCGCATTCCTGTAGTTCCAGTTAAAGCGCCTATAGGCACTGTAAACGAACCCGTTTCAGTATGATTACCTGATGCTGCAATTGGCTGACTATATACCATTTCGCCCGCATCAGCATAAGAACCATTTTGATTGTAATCTATATAAATTTGAAATCCATTTCCAAAAGCTCCTCCACATGAAGTTTGAGTGAGTGAAAAACTCACCGCAGCTTGTTGCGAAACTGTAGGCGTTGTGGCTATACCAGCATAATTTCCGTATCTATTAAGTACAGAACCCGCACCTGTAGCAGCAACTGTACAGTTTGATGAGTTATTCAAAGAACCTATAGTTACATTAGAAATGTCTTCATCACTTGTCGTAGAAGCATAGTTAGCAGGGTAACAACTTGTAAATGGATTTAAAGTTACTCCAATAGGTGTCGAAGTACCAGTATTACCTGAACAAGTTACATTACATCTAAAATAAGTGGTTGCTGAAATTGTAGCTGTATAAGCACTTAATGTTGCGCCAGTAATGTTAGTATAGGTTCCAGCTAGAGTAGAAGCAGACTGCCATTGAAAACTTACACCACTTCCAGAAGTAGCGTTTTGCAAAGATAAATTTACAGTCGTACCAGAACATGCGTTACTTGAACTAGCCACCGTATTTCCGGGAGCTGGAGTTCCTGTACAAGGAGTACCCGCTGAAAAATTAAATCTTATATTTGGTCTATTAGTAGTTGTAGTAGCTGTTGCAGTTGCACAATTACTAGTTCCATCTGCTCTATTATAGGTAAGAGTTGCACCTGTAGTAAATCGGACTGCTCCATAAGGAGAGGTAAATGGATTTGAACCAGTACATGTATTTACAACTATATTTGACGTACCATTCCAAATAAATGGAGTTGTCAATGTAATCATATCAAAATTTCCAGCGGTTTGAACCACCGGAGCATAGGTAAAGGCTGGCTTAACAACCGTTAATCCTGCTACTGGAATGTATGGACTTGCAGAAGTTTGTGCCGTAAGTCCCATTGAGATTGTAAAACTTGCTAACGAAACAGGAGAGGTCGAAATCGAAAACCCTAATGCGCTGATAGTAGAACCCGCCGACATTCCTCCCGCAGTTAACTCAGCGGCAGTATATACCATTTGGTAATGCTCGTAGTTGTAATACCGCTCAGTTGGACAACCTGTGGATGTAGTGGTTACACCTGTACCTGTTCCGATAATACACTGTGCAAATGAATTGAGCCCAGACAGCAAAATAGCCATCAAAACCAAACTCATTAGCCACGAATTTCGCAATCTGCCCGAATTGGGAGAATTCCCAACTACATCAGGCTCTTGCGAGCAGAGTATCGAACCGAACCGATTACTCAAAGAATTGTAGTAATTAATCATAATTATAAAAAATTGGGTTAATAATAATATTAAAGCGTTAAATTATAAATAATGTTTGGAATGTTAAGTTATAGTTAAAGAAAATCGTTGTAAACAATAAAATCAACGATTAAAAACACACTTTAAATAGCTTAAATGCAAAGCATAAAAAAAACCTTACGAAAAGAGTTCGTAAGGTTTATTAATTTTAAGTTATGAAAACTATAATTTATACGTTTAAAATTGCAATTTTTTAGTTATTGTTTTACCATCAATAGATGTAACCGAAATCAGAATAATTTGCTGTGCCACATTCAAATCTGAAATAACACATTCGTTAGAATTGATATTCGATTTTGTATATATCAAACTTCCTCTTACATCATAAATCTTCAAAGATGCCATCGGGATAGATGAAGTTTGTAAATGAATTGATTCGTTTTGTTTGTAAACTACAACAGCATCTGATGAAAACAAGGCTGAAGAAGTAGTTTTATCTGTTAGTTTGTAACGCAACACAAATCGGTTTTCAAAAGTTCCTTGGTTTGTAACAAAAGTATAAGGTGCACTTTTCAAATCATGAATTATATTTAAAAGTTTGTCTTCTAAATAAACCGACTGATTGTTGAAGAAACCATCAAAATCGGATATTTTAATTTTATAGGTCCCTGGCGTTGTAATAGTATATCCTAGTGGCACCAAATCAGCATCATCAAAAGGCAACGCTCGTCCTTGAATTCCTAATTTTGAATTTCCTAAAATTGAATATAAATTGATTGGATTTCCACCTTCAAATACCTCACCATCAAAACCTCTGTCTAAACCATTTGTAGCATTTTCAACATAACCTACTAAGGCTTGCTTGTATGCCTTATCGTCATTAGTTAATTCTAACCATACTCTATTTCGTTCCAAAGCACTTATAGCGTTGGCTTGTTCTGGCACATCGTTATTTTTGTAAAATTGAGAATTGTTGCCAGAGACACGCATACTGTTTCTAAAAGTAGCATTACCGCCAGTATTTAAAACTTTTACAAAAAATCCTTGACCAGCTGCAATTTTCCCCAACGGTGCTGTATTATTTGCTGGCCCAGGTGATGGCATTCCTATACTTCCAACATAGTTGTAGCTTGCATAATCACTAGAGTTGTAAGTACCTGTTGTGTTTTCGGTATTGTGCGTCCAAAAATAAATGGTTCCGTCAATAACCGTATTGTTGGCAACATCTGACAAGAATAAATTGGCATCTAAAGCACTTGGGTAAGGATTTCCAATTAAACTTACAGCACTTGTTGATTGAACAACAGCAGTTGTATTGGTCCCATTGTTAGGAACTCCTATAAAACTTCCTGCCCAAACTGCAGCACTTGATGGAAGGTATGACTGTGGCGCACGTATTGCATATCCTTTTCCGTAAGCCATTGCAGAAGTTGAAAGGGCATAATCGAAAGCATTAATTGCAGGATTATAAAACAGGAATTTATCAGACAAGGTTGTTGGCGAAAATAAATTTAATGCCTGATTAATTACTGGAGAACACCAATAGGTATAATCGTACTTTCGGATAGCGGTTGAATTTCGGATGTAGGTAATGTTTCCTGAATTTGGAACATTATTAACTTGTAATAAACTAGAATTATTCTGAAAAGTTAGCGACCCAGAAGTTACAGTAAGTGCATTTTGAAGGATTAGATTATGTCCTGATAAAAAGTTAACTGCACCCGAGTTTACTGTCGCTGCACAAGCACTTAAATTTCCAGATGAAGTATAATTCCCTGCAAAGATAGCACTAACAGAACTTGTTGGAGCTCCATTAGACCATACACTTCCATTCCAAGTAGTACTAGCAAAAAGTACTGATATTACATTTGAATAGGCCGTACATGAACCGTTAGTTACTACTGCTCTATAATACGTATTAACAGTTATAGTTCCCATCATCGCTGATGTAAGTGTAGCAAAATTGCTAGATGGGATAGCTATTGGTGTTGTAAATGCAAAATTTGTTGAATATTGCCAACCCGTTATGGTTCCAGATGTTCCCGTTAAAACGATGTTTGCTGGAGCCCCGCTACAAATTGTTTGATCGCTCGATGCTGTTCCTGCTACTATCGGAATTACAGTTACAGTAGTATTGGTAGTTGTGGTACAAATAGTTGGACTTGGCGTACTAGCACTTGCATTAAATGTTGCAGTAGCTGTAGGTAAAGCATAAACAGTTGCTGTTTGAGCTCCTGCTAAATAAGCTGTTGTTCCTGCCGCATTTGTATATAAACCTGGTACTGGCGCACCAACTCCTACTGGCGAAGCCGCATTCCAAGTAATAGAAGAAGAAGCGCTTCCCGAAATAAGGAAGTTATCTATTGCCCACCAATATCCATAAATATCATGATATCTAAAACGTATTTGTAAACCAGATTGTCCTGCATAGGCAGTTAAGTCTAAAACTACATTAGAAAAATTGGTTTGTGTTCCTTGGGTTGTTGTAGTCCAAGTTTGTAAGGTAGTCCAGCTTCCTCCTGTAAAAATTTCTACTACTGCTGAAGCTCCAGAATTAAAAGGTCTGTAATTATGCCAAAAACTCAATGAAGCAGCTGTATAGCCCGCTAAACTAAATATAGGTGATATTAATGCTGTATCGTTTATACCTCCTGAGCCTTGAGAGTCGGTATTAGAAATATAAAACTGACTTAAATCATTGCTATGAAAAGCACCATAAAAACCATACGTGTAAGTGTTAGGTTGTAACGTCCAAACAGAATTTGCTGGAGTTGTACCTCCTGAAGATGTATTTGTATTAGTCCATCCTACGGGAGTACTGTTGAAATTTTCACCTAAAACTGTGATTCCAGATACAACCCCACCACTAGCGGTAAGTAAAGTAGCTGGTCCGCTCTGACAGGTAGTTGGCGATGCTTGCGCAATGGTTATTGGTGTAGGTATCGGGTTTGCCGTATAGGTAAAAGAAACGGTGTTAGAGCTAAATGGGGCACTCGTTTGTTGACCCGTTAATATAAGGGTTGTAGTTGTGCCTGTATTTATAGTATATCCCCCAGCTGCAGTTCCTGTAACTGCTCCAGAAGGTGACCAAGTGTAGGAGTCAAAATTTGACAATGGGGTCGTAATAGTTATTAAAGCCGAATTGGTTCCTGCGCACAAAGTAGTAGCATTACTACTAATTGTTAAGGCTGGTGGTGGCACTACAACATTTACAGTATAATCTTCAAAACAGGCATACGAGCTATTATAACATGGTCCTTGACCAGCTCCATAACCTGTTAGTGTGTTTATATCTGCTCCACCTATTCTCATTCGGTGTTGCCCCAGTGGCGCTCCTGCAGGAACTACAAAAGATCCTGAAAGGGTATTTGGACTTGTCATTCCAGACAATCCCGTATACACATTTTCACCTGCGTCAGAGAAAACTCCATTGTCGTTAAAATCGATCCAAATTTTTGTATTGTAATCAAATACACTCGTGTTGAATGTAATAGAAAAAGAAATGGTTGCGCCCTGCGGTGTATTAGTAACTTGAGAGGTATAGTTCTCATAATGACCTGGCACATCACCCGTGGTATTGTTGATAGAACCCATAGTTACATTTGTGATACCAGTACCATCAACCGAAGTTGGAGCTGGGGTACAATAGGTTGGCAAAGGTGCTAGTGTAGTAAAATATGCGTTTGGTCCATTTACTAAAGCCGTCCAAATTCCATGATCTTGACCACCACATCTTGAGCGTACCCAAAAGTAATAGCTGGTAAGTGAATTGAGTCCTGTTAAACTAAATGAGTTAACACCCGCCGCAAGAGATCCTGAAGGAACCTGGTTGTTTGTTGGAAATGTGCTCGATGTTGAGTAGTAATACTCATAACCTCCGGCTGGAGCTGGAGATGGAGGAGTCCAGAATAAAAATGCAGAGGTCGAAGCAACACTCGATACAGAAACGTTTGTAGGTTTCAAACAAATAGAAGGATAAACCTGTAATTCATCTACATACAAGCGACCTTGGCTGGGTGCAGAATAGGCTTTTAATCCAAAATAATAAGTTCCCGTAGTTGGTGCTATAAAAGGTACAATACTCTGACTTGGCGACCCTTTAATAGCTGGTTGATCATCAATAGGTAAGGTCATAGATGCTGCATTTGGTGCTGTACCATAATAGGCCATCAATTTATTAACAATAGAAGAGGACGTATTTGTCCCTCCATAAAAATAATCTAAATCATAGGTAGTCCCTGCTGTCAAGGAAACTCCTTGCGTAAAGAACCAAACATTTGCTGGATTTCCATTTCCGGGGCTTTGACCATCATACATCAACATATGATCTGTCATTCCGGCTTCTGGGTAATAAAAGTTATCTGAAATTGTCCATGGGTTACCCAAACCAACATTTTGCTGACTATCACAAGGGGGTAATGCATCTGAAGGACTATGATAAGGGGAAACGGCACTCACTATTGGTCCATCAAACGGCTCGTAGTAAGGAACTGCAAGCGGGTTACAAAGTGTTGTAAAAGTTCCTGCAGTCGACCAGGCACTGCTATCTGTACCACTACAAACAGAACGTACAAATACATAATATGGAGTATTTGCTGTTAAAGAAGTTAGATTTACTGAAAAAGTAGCAGTACCAACCGCCGTTCCTGTTGTGGCAAACGATGGAGGTGTTGAGCTTGTTTGAACTATATATTGATAGCCAGTTCCTGGAGCAGGCGAAGCTGCATTCCAATTTATTGTAGCTGTAGTATTAGTAATATTTGTAGTGGCAGTTAAGGCTGGGGCAAAACAAGTTACAGGTGTCCAACGGAAAGTTCGGTTTGAAGTAGTTGCAATATCAGCACCCGCACCCATTTTATTAGTAACCACACCGTCAGTATTCAATGTTCCAAACGCAAAAACCGAAGGAGCGGTAGGCCATAGTACGGTTGTTGAAGTATATATTAAATTTTTAAAATCAGAATTTGATGCACCTCTCAACCCTATCTGACCTGTCAATGCCAGCGCGGTTGCTGGACTGTATGTATTGTAACACAGATCTATAACATTTGTGCCTTCATACAGCCACAATTGCATTACGAGAGAAGTTGCTTCAACTACGGTCCCTACGGCATTTGACCTTGATACTACCCATTCTATTTTCATTATTCTACTACCCACGGCGCCCGTAACAGTATATCCAATATTTTTTACAGTACTTGTTGTATTTACATCTAAGTCTCTACCATAAATAGATACTGCACCTGCGTATCCTTCGGTACTGCTTATTGGATTATAGTTGCCCGTTGTAGGAGATGTTGCTCCAAAAGTAATAAATCCGTTCACAGAAACGTTTATCGAATTTGCAGTAGTATATGAAACTCCATTAAAAGAAAAATTAAAGGGAAGTGCTACATTATATACCGCGTCATCTATATAAACACCAGCTGTTCCAGTTAATGAAGTCTTTCCTGCTAGCGGAAATGTTGCTGTAGTTGCTATAGTTTGATCACACAGATAATTAGAAACCTGTGCCTGTACGGAATTAAATCCTGCAAAAGCAAAAAATAAAACAATAGCAGTAGTTTTTAAAAACGAAAGTTGCGTTTGTCTCAATCTATTTTTAGTACGTAAAGATGTGATCATAATATTCAATTTAGGGGTAAATATATTTAATGCCATAGTAGGCAATAAATTTAAGTTAAATAATTGTAAAATTTATTAAAATTAAAATTATTAACATCTAAATCGATAAACTGAATTTTTTAATCGATTAAAAACAAGACTTAAAGCTATTTTATTTAATGAAATTGAAATTAAAGAACCTAGATATAAAATTTATAGCACTCCTAAAATTGTTTAAACCGTCATGCTAATTAAAAAGAAATGGCTTCGGTCTTACATGTATATTTATTTTTTAAACCACATAGAGCCATAGACTACGCTACTGACCAAGATGATTTTAGGACAATGTTTTTTCACATAACTATAAATTCTAAATAAAGAGACACTCTTTTGTAGGTTATATTTTCTATTTTCTATATGTTTAAAAATATTTATTAGACTAAAACGAAAGGTAATTTAAACCAAAAACGAAAAGTTAAACTTTGTAGTGCATAAAAAAACCACGCTTTAAAACGTGGTTTTCTTACTTATCTAACTAACCTAAAAAAAAAGCATAAACTATTATACTATTGCATTATCTTGACTGATTACTTTTTTAACAAAAGTTCTGTATAGTACTTTGTTTGGAGTAACACCCGATGACATTATTTGTTTTTTTCTAGCCATTAAAGTTTTAGAACTAGAAGTAGTTGAATCATTTGTAATTTGAATTTGTTTTGAACCCATGAACCAATTCATAAAATCCATATCAGTATCATTAGAGGTAACGGTAGTTGCGTTTTGAACTGTTTCTGTTGGTACCGTTGCACCTTGATTTACATTAGTTTGAGCAAAACCAAAAGTAGCACACATAAATACAACCAAAAAGATAACAAAGCTAAATTTGTTTGAAGAGTTGTTTGTGTTGCTAATTGTTTTCATGTGGTTGTTTTAATTTTCTTTAGCAAATGTACAACCACACTATTGCTGTGTAAAATATTTTCGATGAATAGCCCCAAAACTCGTTTAAGTCGCTCCTTACTGTTTTTCAACTGTTTAATGTGCCGTTAATCAGTAACGGAAATTAATAGAATGAGCCCTCTTACAAATTGAATACAAACAACTTTATTGGTTTACATATTTCTTTGTAACCACCTCAAGACTGGTGGATGTAATCTGAACCAATAAGACTTGGTTTGTAGTTCCTACTGCAACGCTAGTTTGGGTTGCGTTAATATTATTTTTAACAAACAAAAGGCGACCACTGATGTCATAAATAGCAACTGACTTCATTACAGCAGTTCCTGAATTAATAAGTAAATCGGTATTGGGTTTGTATAAAGTAATTGTATTGGCATTGAATTCAAAAGGATTAACCGACAAAACAATTGTATTTCTATATACCAAAGCAAACCTGTTTTCAAAGGTTCCTGTTGCCGTTGTAAAGCTATAATTTGATGCTTTCAAATCTGTATAGGTATTTAAAAGTTTATCTTTCAAATAAATATTTTGATTTAAAAACAGACCGTCGTAATTGAACAGGCTTATCGTAGCGATTCCTGCAACTGTGGCTGTATATCCTAAATCTACTTCGTCAGTGTCTAGAAATGGTAAGGGTCTTCCTTGTATCGTTAGTCTATTTTGATCTTGTATAGAATATAAATTAATTGATGTGCCTGAATTCAAAAATGTACCGTCATACCCTCTATCAATTCCTAGGGTTGCATTGGCATCATATCCTACAAGAGTTTGCTTGTAAGCTCCTGTTGCATCAACAATATCTAGCCATACACGATGCTTTTCGGGAGTTACTGTTGCAGCTGTGTTTGACATCTTAAAAAATTGATTGTTATTATCAATTACACGCATACTGTTTCTGTAAGTAGCTGTTCCGTTAGACAATCCTTTGATGAAGAAGGACTGTCCTGATGCTATTTTTCCGTTTGGCACATACGGATTTACCCCTATATTTAATGCAGAACTTGTGCCTGTACCTCCTAAATAATTGTATGCAGCATAATCGTTTGATGCATACTGATAGGAAGTTACTGGAGTATTGTGAGTCCACAAATATATAGTTGCATCTACAACTGGCACATTGCTAGGATCGGACAAAAATAAATCAGCACTCAAAGCACTAGGATATGGGTTTCCAATTAAATTAAAATTTCCTGCTCCTATTGCTATTGGAGTAGTAATTGTTCCATTATTTGGCACTCCTACAAATGAGGCAGTATAAGGCACAGCCGTTGTTATGCTGTATGTTTGAGGTGCTCTGATGATGTATCCTTTTCCGGGAGCCATGACTGTAAGCAACGGGGGAACTGAAACCCAGTTATTAATAACGGGATCAAAACTTAAATATTTATCAGAAAGGGTGAGTGGCGAAACTCCTGATATAATTTGGAGTTCTACTGGCGATGACCAATAGGTAAAATCATATCGCTTCATCGGTAGCGTAGTTCGTGTGTAAGTAATATTCCCTGTGTTGACTGCGCTATTTATTTGAACCAAACTAGCATTATTATCAAAGAAAAGTGTCCCTCCAGAAACTGTAACCTCATTAGTAACAACTAATGTATTGTTTGAGTTAATGATGATATTTCCCGAAATTACTAAAACTGAACACGCATAGAGCGTTCCTGTTGAAGCATAATCTCCGGCAAAAATGGCTCTTGTTGAAGCCGTTGGTGCCCCATTACTCCAAGCGGTACCATTCCAAGTTGTGGCAACATAAGCTACCGAAACCCCAGCCGAATATACTATAGGGCAAAAACCACTTTTAACCACAGCTCTAAAATAGCGTATTGTGGTAAAAACTCCCATTTGAGCCGCTGTTAATATGCTAGTAGTATTTGATATGCTGGTTAAATTAGTGGTAAACAAAGCGTCGTCTGCATATTCCCATCGCAGTATTGAACCAACATATCCCGTTAGTGTTATGTTTGATGCGGGAGTGTTAGAACATATAATTTGATTTGCCGAAATTGTCCCGGGATTTGAAGCTCCTACTACATTTACGACACTGGTGCTGTTTCTAAAACAAGAATTAGAACCTGTTATTGTAGCAGTATAGGTTGTAGTTACCGATGGTTTTGCATAGACAACTGCAGCTGCATTTCCTGCAATATACGGAATCGTAGCTCCGGCATCGGTGAATAATCCTGTAACTGGCAACCACGTTAATGCCGCAGCAAGAGTTCCCGAAACAGTAATATTATCTAATCCCCAAGCATACCCCCAAAGAGAGGAAAAGCTAAATCGCAATTGCACGGTACTTATTCCAATATATGCTGTTAAATCGACTGTATCATTCACAAATCCTTCTGCTGCTGTACGCTGGCTTGAAGTATAGGTTTTAACGGTATTCCAAGTGGCTCCTCCATCGGTAGAGACTTGAACATAAACTAAATCGCCCGGAATATATCGAAGATACTGCCAATAGTTTACCGAAGCCGAAGTATATCCTGCCAAACTTATATTGGGTGATGTCAAGGTTGTTCGTGTTAAAATTCCAATCACACTACTTTGAGCATCAGAGTTTGCTAGAATATAATTTGTAGCATCATTACTGTGCAAATTGATGCTCCAACCTGTACTTCCTGTGTAGGAATAATTATTAGGATGCACCGTCCACTGCGAAGCAGTCGTATCGCCACCTATTGATGTGTTGGCTACTGTCCAAGGGGTTGCTCCATTGAAGTTCTCTACAAGTATAGGAACAGCGGCTGTTGCGCCCGAACTTCCGTTTAAAGGCTGTATGGTATTCTCGCAAATGGTCGAGGTACTTGGCACAACCATAATTGTAGGAGGTAGCGGATTGACCGTAACTGTATGTGTTAAAATATTTCCACAAAAACTACCCGAACTTTGGGTTGCTAATAAGGTATAGGTAGTTGTAGTCGTTGGGTTGAAAGTAAAACCTGAGGCAAAAGACCCCGAAATTCCTGTATTGGGACTCCATACTAACGAACTGTATGCTCCGTAACCACTTACCGTAATAGTTGCAGTAGAATAACCAGAGCAAATAACGCTAGAAGCGGTACTGATTGTTAAAGCAGGCGGTGGCGTTACTGTTGCAGTAATAGGTAATCTTGGTGAAACACATTGCGTTGTAAACTTCCAATTATAAAAACCTAAAAAGTTTGAATTATCAATTGAATTTCCTGTAATATCTGCCACGGCGCAACTGTAAGGATACAATGCATCGGTTACATTATATTTTATTCCTGCCGCAGGAACAACTCCCAAATAAATATTGTAAGTTCCTACAGTAAACGAGTAATTGATTGGAATTATCTGCGCTGTCAATCCTCCAGAAACACTAGTGGTAAACGGAATAGTAGCTAAGGTTACGTTAGCATTATTTCGAACTACTATTTGTCCTGCTTGACCTGATACTATTGGGTAAATATCAACCGATTGTAATGAAGTATCTGACAAAACATTAAATATCGCACTTCCTTGAAAATTTTGAGTTCCGATAGTTCCCCCTTGCGCTAATGGAGTAACTGGTGCCGCTTTTGCAATGGCTCCGTATGATTTAGCTTCTATATAATAAGTAGTAGAACTCGTATTTGCAGGAGTAGTAAATGAAGTTCCTGTTGCTAGAGGTACTGTACTTGTACTGCTGGCATACCAACTTAACGTAGTTCCTGATGTTGTGGTTGCTGCTAAGGTCGACGTTCCATAGCCGCAACGTGTTGTGGGCGTAGTACTCGTAATTACGGGTATAGAACATTCTGTACTAAATGATTCTTCGGGTGTCCAGACGCTTTTATCTACTGCAGAACAATTTCCTCTTACAAAAATATAGTAGTAGGTACTTGGGTTCAATCCTGATAAATTGAGCGTAGTTCCAGTTAAAGTCCCTGTGGGCGCAGTAGCCGAAGTAGGTGGTGTATTAGAAGTTGACAAATAATATTCATATCCATTTGCAGGAACTGGTGTAGAAGCCGTCCAAGTAACTGTAGCAGTTGTGTTGGTTACAGCAATTGTATTTACATCTTTGGGATCAAAACAGGTTGGCGAAGCTATTACATTGATGTCATCAATAACCAAATAGGATTGATTTGCTACACTGTACCCCTGAAACCCTAAATAAAATACTCCTGTAGAGGCTGAAATAAAATCGACACTTACTGTTTGAAATATATTATCATTCAAGCCAGACAAATCCAGTAAATTTTCGGTCATTCCTGCAATGGTAGGAGCATTTCCTAAACGAACTCTCAGATTTTCAAAGAAATTAGCCGTGTTTCCCGTATTGTATTTAAATATCAATCGATAAGAAACTCCTGCAGTTAAATATATACCAGGAACAAAAAACCAGTCGTTCATGTCTTGTGTCAAACTTTTTGACATGTGCATCGATCTTGAGGCAGATGCATAGCTTATGCTTTGCGTTTGCCATTGAAAGCCATCTCCGTTTGCATCTACTCTATTGTAACAAGTAGGCAAAACACCTGTAGGGAAACTATCGAAGTTTTGAAAATAAGGAACTGTATAGTAGCCACAAGTTGTGGTAACCGTTTGCGATGGATTTACCACGACACAACCCGCGCCATTGGCTCTTACTTTATAATAGTAGGTCGTAACAGGAAGTAAACCAGTAACTACAAATGATGTTACATTACCCACAGACAAATTAGAATATCCAGCCACTGGCATTGTAAATGCAGCATCGGTTGCTAGATCAAAAATATATCCTGTGGCTCCTGTTGCAACAGTCCAATTTGCAGTAAAACCATTTCCGTTAATAGCCGTTGCTGCAGTAGCCGTTGTCGAGGGAGAGCAAGTCGTGGCATTGCCCGTTAGCATGCCCGCAATTTTATAAAAAGGAGCTCCTGCACAGCGATCATTAAAGGGAATAATCCAATAATAATAGGTTGTACTCGGAAGCAAGCCTGTTTGATTAAAACTTAATGCCGCACTAGTGCTCACTACTCTAAAACCACTGTAAGAAGTTCCCACTGTATAGTAGGTACGATTTGTAAATTGAGCAGCTGTTGGTGCCACATTGGTAGTACTTCTTAGCACTAAATAATTGGTAGGAGCTGGTGATGCCGCAACAAAACTATTTCCTACAAAGCTGGTATCAGTAGTTGAAGTTCCACCTAATGTCAAGCTTGTTGGCGTTGCTGTAGGCGTATTGCAGGGCAAAGCAGGCGTATATGTAAAATATAATCCTAAATCTGGGTAGGCACTGTTAGAAGTTTGTAACGTAGATATATTGATTCCAAAATATCCTGTGTTTCCAAACCAAACTGTCGAACTCCCTTGCTGTCTGTTGTTAATATTCCCTTGAGCGGCATTGTTATCTGAGCCACGAAGACCCACTTGACAAGTTATTGTTGTAGCTGCTGTTGGTGCACAAGCGCCATAGGCCAAATCGATACCATTTGTAGTTTCGTTTAAACGTATTTGAAAGTTAAAATTACCCAATCCTGTTTTTCGTAAAGTGGTGGCCCACTGAATCACAAATGTTCTATTGGGTGCCACTCCTACTACATCATAAACAATGTCGGAACCGTTTGAGATTAAATCCATTCCTAGAGCGGCCACTACTCCTTTTTGAGTAGTATTTGATGAAATTGGATTATAGTTATTTATCGTTGGAGCTGTAGTACCAAAGCTAATAAAACCATTGGTGTTGACATACAGTTGCGTGTAAGGCAAGCTATCATAAGTAAAAGTAAAAGGTATTGTAATAGGAGTAGAAGTCTGGTCGTCCCAAGGGGCAGCAAAAACAGTGGTGGGTGTACCTGTTAGCGCAGTATATCCTACTAAGTTTTGAGTAAAGGTATATGCACTTACTTGTGCAACACTATAATTGTGACCCAAAAAAAACATAAGCGTTAGTATAAAAACCAACTTACTTTTCTTGAAACAACCGCTATTAGGGAGGGAAAATCCGCTCATATAGTTTATAATTAACAATTAGTAGATTTGGGAAACTACTTTATAATTTTAGTAAGATAAATGCATATCAATTTATAAAGATAAAAAAAGTATATGATTTCTTTAACTTTTTGAAGTCAAATCGATTAATTGTACTTTTAATCGATTAACGGTTGTATTCTTTCCTACAAATTTAAATAGGCTGCAAACAAAAAAACCCATCCGATTAAACGAATGGGCTTTTTATATTGGGATTGATTAAAACTAGTTAATCACTTTTTTAGTAAGCGTAGTTCCTTCGGTTGAAGTTACTTGAACTAACAATACTTCGTTAGTTGTGCCTACATTCATTCGTGTTTCGGTTGCATTTATATTTGATTTAGTAGCCAATAAACGACCTCTGATATCAAATATTTTAACTGTACTCATTGGTATTGCACCTGTGTTGATTACCACATCTGTGTTGTTTTTGTAAACCACTACACTGTTGTTTGTAAACACTGGTGTAACAGTAGCCAACGCATTTTGATATACCAATTCAAATCGGTTGTTGAATGTTCCAGGATCTGATGCAAAAGTATAGTTACCTGTATTTAAATTTGTGTAGGTGTTATTAGTATTATCTTTTAAGAATACATCTTGAGTAGCTCCAGTAAACAATCCATCTTTATGATCGATTGCTACAGTATAGGTACCTGCATTAGTTACTTTGTAACTCATAGGCACTACATCGGCGCTATCAAATGGTAAGGCGCGACCTTGAATTGCATAATCAGTAGTATTCAAATATGAGTTGAACGCTATAGGTCCGTCATTAAAATATTTACCATCAAAAGCATCTTCGCCGTTTGTAGCATCGGTTACATAACATACAGCTGTTTGTGCAAACTCTCCTACTGCACTTGTCATATTCAACCAAACGCGATTGCGCTCAATAGTATTGGTAGTTGCTGTAGCATTGTTTTTGAAGAACTGATTGTTGTTGTTTGCCACTCTCATCGAGTTTGTAAAGTTCAGTGCAGTTGCCGTTCCTGTTGCTTCTACAAAGAATCCTTGACCTATTTGCAAGATGCCTTGTGGATCTACGTTTTGAGCTTCTCCGTTGCTTACAAAAGTACCCGCTGTCCAAGTGCTGTATCCAGCATTAGTAACAGTACTGTTTGTTTTTCTCCAGAAGTATAAACTACCGGTGATGTTACTTGCGTTTCCTGCTACAAAACTAGCCATATCTACTGTAGAAGGATATGGGTTACCTACTGCATTGAATTTTTGTCCCGATACTCCAGCATTAGTCATTGTAAACGGAATGGTACCATTGTTTGGCACTCCTGTAAACTGACCTGGCCAAATTGTTGCAGCCGTTGGGTGGTTGTTTGGCATACGTATTAGATATCCTTGACCCAAAGCAAAGTTTGTAGTAGATGGTGACGCTACTGCATTGTATAAATTGGTTGCAGTATTGTAATTGTAAAAACGTGTAGTTTGAGTTAATGGAGAAAAAGCAAGTAGATTTTGAGCAGCTACTGGGCTAGACCATAACGTGTAATCTAATCGTTTCAATGCAGATGAATTACGTCTTACTATAATGTTACCGGTGTTGGTTGCATTTGTTGATTGTAATAAATTGGCATTGTTACTCAATAGTAAACTTCCTGAACTTACGGTTACCGCACCATAAAGAATCACGTTGTTACCCGAGTTGATCACTACGTTGGCATTATTATTTACGGTAAGTGAACACGCATTTAAGTTTCCTGTCGAGTTATAGTTGAACGAGATAATTGCGGTTACTCCAGTAGTAGGAGCTCCATTATCCCATGACCCTCCACCCGCGGCAGTCCAAGTTGTTGTTCCTCCTATTGTTACAGTAGATGAACCAGTCAATGTGGCTGGGCAACCTAAGTTGGTTACAGAAATTAAGTTTAAGGTTTGTGAAGCCGTTACTCCCGTCACTGTTACAGTTGCAGTCCCGCCAGTAAGCGTTACTGTTTGTGTAGCACCACCGTTGATGTTGTAACTTACTGTTGCTCCCGATGTACCTATCAAGGTAAATGAAGCATCCCCATTACTACAAATATTTGGACCATTATTGCCAGAGATACTTGCTGTAGGAGTTGGATTAACCGTTATTGTTATTGCATTTGATGTTGCTGGTGAACCCGTTAAACATGGTGAAGCTGTTGATGTCATGATAACAGTAACTGAATCATTGTTTGCCAATGTTGTAGTAGTATAGGTTGAAGCCGTTTGTCCT
>JANXVF010000094.1 GCA_025351785.1 Flavobacterium sp. | reverse complement strand
GAATTAAAACTAGTAACTCCTAAAACTCCATAATTATGAAATTAGACTTATTAAGTAAAAATTGGATGGACTTAGTTTTTGAAGGAAAAAATAAAAGTTATGGTGCTTATGAACTAAGAAAAACGAGTGGAAATAATACTTTTAAAGGTTTTATAATAGGTGCTTTAATTTTTGCGGTAGCCATTGGTACTCCAAAAATATTAGAATTAATAGGTAGCGGTAGCAATAATGATGATGCATCTCTTGATAAAAGAGTTGTGACAATCAAGTTGCCACCAAAAGAAAAACCAAAAGAAAATATTCCGCCACCACCACCACCACCACCAAAAGTTGACCAAGTTAAATTTGTGAAACCTGTGGTTGCAAAAACCAATGAAATTGTTGAAGATCCACCAAAAGTTAAGGAACTAGTTGATAAAAAAATTGGTAACGAAACTATAAAAGGAGATCCAGATGCTCCAGCAACATTAGATCCTCCTGGAAATGGCCCGTCAAATGTTGTAGAAGAAGATCCAAATCAGCTTTTTAATTCTGCTGGTGTTGAAGTAAAACCAGAATATCCTGGAGGAATTGCAAAGTTTTATCAGTTTGTGAAAAATAATTATGTTGCTCCAGACGAACCAGGTTTAAAGGGAAAAGTAACGGTTTCATTTACTGTAGAAAAAGATGGTTCGCTTACTGATATCAGAGTTTTAAAAGATATTGGATATGGAACAGGAAAAGAAGCAGAACGTGTTTTGAGAAAAGGCCCAAAATGGTCTCCTGCAGAACAAAATGGTAAAAAAGTGCGTTGTACTTATGTAATTCCTATTTCGATTGAAACTCCAGAAGAATAATGTTAACTAAATTTAGTACAGATTATAAGAAGAAGTCGCTTAATGAGCGATTTCTTTTATTTACAGGAATTTTGTTTTTTTTGATATATTTAACACTCGGTTTAGTCATAATTTTTTGGGATTTCTTGCCGATAGGTTTAAATTTAAATATGCCTTTAAAATATCGAATCGCCTTTGGCGTTTTACTTATAGTATATTCATTTTTAAGATTCATCCGATTTTTAATGCAAAAAAATAATTAAATGAAAAGAAAAATAAATTTTATTGTTCTACTTTCAATACTAATTGTGATAGTTGTGTTTTCTTGCACTAAAAAAAACACAAATAAAGCTGGAAATGATTCTATTATCGAAGGAAAAATAGACATATTGGTAGATGAAACATTAACCCCTATTATCGAAGATCAAGTTCAGGTTTTTGAAAACAAATATAAAGCCAAAATAACAATACTGCCACAATCAGAAAAAGAAGCAATTCTATCGTTAGCTCAGGATAAAGCAAAAGTTATCGTACTTACAAGAAAATTTAATGCAGCAGAAAATAAAATATTTAAGAAAAAAAATATAGTCCCTAAGGCTACAATTTTTGGCACTGATGCAATTGCCTTTATAAAAAGAAAAACTTCAGACACATTAATATCTTTAACAGATGTTTTAGATTTTATGAAAGGAAAACAAAATGGAATCAAGGGTTTGGTTTTTGATAATTTAAATTCAAGTACAGCTAGTTTTTTAGTGAAAATGGCAGGATTAAATTCTATTCCAGATGCAGGAGTTTTTTCGTTTAAAACAAACGATGAAGTTATAAAATACGTATCTAAAAATGAAGGAATGATTGGTGTGGTAGGCATCAATTGGATAACGCAACCGAGTTTTAAAATGCAAGACATACTAAAATCTGTTTCGGTTTTAAGTGTTAAGAATTCTACTAACGAATTTATATATCCCAGTCAGGACAACATAGCTAGCAAAAAATATCCTTTGGCACGCGATTTGTATATTATCAATTGTCAAGGATATGAAGGATTAGGAATGGGATTTTCTTCGTTTATTGCAGGAGAAATTGGACAACGAATTATTTTAAAATCAGGTCTTGTTCCTATTAGAGTTCCTGGACGAAATATTATCATAAGAAACAAAATAGAAAAAAAGTCAAATTAAAATAAAAGAAATGAACAAATTTAAAATTTTCGGTATAGCTTTTTTAACGGCATCGGCTGTTGGTCAGGCACAAGATTTAGATGCAACAAAAAAAGCATTGGATGCTGAGCAATATGAAAAGGCAAAAGTGATGCTTAAAAGTATAATTCAAGCAAAACCTTCAAGTGGCAAGGCGCTTTTTCTGCTTGGAAATATTTATTTATATCAAAATAGTCAAGATTCAGCAAAAGCAGTTTTTGAAAAAGGATTAAACGCTGCTGATGGAGGGAAATTCAATAATATTGGTTTAGGTCAACTCGATTTAGATAATAACAATTTAAGTAGCGCCCAGTCAAAATTTGATTTGGCATTAAAAGATGTAAAACGAAAAGACATCGAAGAATATATTTATGTTGCCAGAGCTTATATGAATGCTGAAAAACCAGACTTCAAAAAAGCAATTTCAATTTTGAATAAAGCAAAAGAGGCAAATCCTACAGATGCACAAGTTCAATTAGCACTTGGTGATGCTTATTATGGTGATCATAATCAAAATGATTCTTATTCATCCTATAGAAATGCTTATCAAGCAGACAACTCACTAATTAGAGCAAAAATGCAACTTGGTGTATTATTGAAAGGTGCAAAAGCCTACACCGAAGCGGTAAAAGCTTATGATGAAGTTATTGCATCAAATGCAAATTATGGTCCAGTATATCGCGAACTTGCAGAAACATATTATTTATGGGCAAATAATCAGCCAAAAACCTATACCGAAAACATTCAAAAGGCATTAGCATTTTATGAAAAATATTTGACTTTAACCGATTATTCGTTGACATCTAGAATGCGTCATGCCGATTTTTTGATTCTTGCAAAAGATTATAAAGCTCTTGAAATAGAGGCTGATAAAATGAAACAATTGGACAAAGTTAATCCTAGAATTTTAAGATATTTAGGATATGCAGCCTATCAAAACGGGAATAATGAAGTTGCACTATCTGCTTTGACAGATTTTACCACAAAAGGACAAAATAAAATTATTGCACGAGATTACTTATATCTTGGACTTACAAAAATTCAAAAAAGTGTTAGTGCCGATGCAAAAACAGTAGATCAAACCGGTTTAACGAGTGGAGTTGCTGATATTAAAAAAGCACTTGAAATTGAGCCTTTAATGGCAAATGAATTAAATGAAGTAGGAAAAAAATATTTTGGATTGAAACTTTATGATGTTAGCGCTCGAATTTTTGAAATGGCTATAACAGTACCAGCCTCTAAAAATTTTATTGAAGACAATGTTTATTATGGTTTGTGTGTTTACACGATAAACAAAACAAAAGATGAAAAAACCATTGATAAAATTGCTTTAAATAATGGAGACAAAGCAATGGATAATGTAATTCTAGCCTCACCTACTTATCAAGAAGCTTATTTGTATAAAGCTAGAATAAATAATTCGTTGAAAAATGATGAAGTTATGGCGAAAAATTATCAATTATTTATTGATGTTGTAACTGCAAAGGGCGATGAAGAAGTTACTAAAAACAAAACTAAATTTATAGAATCCTACAACAATATGGCTTCTTATTATGCAAATTCTGATAAATTAAAAGCTAAAGAATTATTGAATAAAACATTAGCATTAGATCCTGCAAATGTATATGCTATAGACTCTATAAAGCTTTTAAAATGAGGAGATCAAACTTCTACAACAAATGTTATTGAAGTAAAATCGAAATCAGAAATAAAGGCAAAACCTAAAAAGAAATCTAAAAAAACTCGTTCGTAAGGACGAGTTTTTTTTCAATTATTAAAAATAAATTCAAACTATATTCCATTTTGTATTCATAAATTGCAATATGAAAATTTTACTAATAGAAGATGAAAGTACCATTGCAAAAAGTATTCAAAGTTACCTAAAAAGCAATGACTACATTTGTGAATATGCAAGCGATATAAAGTCGGCTTTCATAAAAATTAACGATTATAATTATGATTGCATATTGCTAGATTTATCGTTTCCCGACGGAAATGGATTTGAAATTTTAAAAGAACTTAAAAGACAAAATAAAACTGAAGGAATCATTATTATTTCGGCAATTGAAGATTTAGAAACTAGAATCGAAAGTCTACAACTTGGAGCTGACGATTTTTTGACAAAACCTTTTCATCTTTCTGAACTTTTAGTGAGAATTCAGGCTTTAGTTAGACGTAAAAAATTTAATGGGAAAAATATTGTAAACTTTAACGAAATTGAAATTGATATTCTCTCTAAAACAGTCAAAATCTACAATCAAAAGCTCGATATTACAAAAAAGGAAATTGATTTACTGCTTTTTCTTATAGGAAATGTAAATAAAGTTTTATCAAAAAGTGAAATAGCAGAACACCTATCGGGAGATATGGCAGATATGCTGGATAATCACGATTTTGTTTACGCTCACATCAAAAATCTGAAAAAAAAATTAAGCGATTCAGGATCTTCAGATTATATAAAATCGGTTTACGGTATGGGTTATAAATGGCAAAATGACTAAAAAATTATTACATAAAACGCTCTTTATTTACCTGATTTTTTCATTAGCAGTAATGTGTATTGTTGCCCCACTATTCTATTATATTTCTGAAAAGTTATATTTTAACGATGCTGACGAAGCATTAATCGAGGGGAAAATATCTTTTGAAAAAAACACATTGCCTAAACTTAAAATATCAGATATCGAGGTTTGGAATAAAATAAATACAAATTTAAAAATTATTTCAAACTCAAAAAATTTACAAAAAGATACTATAATTTTTAAATTAACTTATAACAAATTATCTGATGAAGAAGAGCCTTATCATATTTTAAAATCACCAATAAAAGTTGAGAATAAAAATTACATCTATTCAGAAAAAATAGATTTAGTTGAAAGTGAGGATTTAATTAAAAGCATTGCAATTTTATTTTTTGTTATGATTGTTCTGTTACTAATTGGTTTATTTATTATAACTAAAATTATTTCAGTCAAAATGTGGTTTCCATTTTATAATACGGTAGATAAAATTGAAAAATTTGAAATAGATAAAAATTTTATTCCCATTTTTGAAACAACTAAAATTGAGGAATTTACTAGACTAAACGGATCGATTACAAAATTAATTACAAAAAATATTGAAATATTTAAATCGCAAAAAGAATTTATCGAAAATGCGACTCACGAGTTGCAAACGCCTCTTGCAATTTTTCAATCTCAAATAGATACACTTTTTCAAAATCAAGATATCACCGCTTCACAATCTATAATTTTAAATAATCTTAATGATACCGTAACCAGATTGAACCGTTTGAACAAAAATTTATTATTACTTTCAAAAATTGATAAAACAAATTATAACACATTTGAAACCATATCTATAAACTCTATTTTTCAAAAACAATTGCCTTTTTTTACCGAGCAAGCTAAAGCTAAAAATATTCAAATTGTAACTAATTTATCTGATGATATAGTTGTAAAAACCAATAGCACTTTAGTTGAAATAATAATTAGCAACTTGTTTTTAAATGCTATTAAACACAACATTTCATCTGGAACTATTTCTATAAATATTGAAAAAGATAAATTGGAATTTATAAATTCTGGTGAAAAATATAAATTGGAAACCTCAAAACTATTCGATCGTTTTTCTAAAACTAATCCGTCTACAACAGGAAACGGTCTAGGATTAGCAATTATAAAAAAAATAGCCGACATAAATAATTGGAAAATAAATTATTCATTCAAAGAAAATTTACATTGCTTTTCTATTCAGTTCTAATTGTATTCTAAATCATATTATAACTTTGAGATTAATTTAACAAAAAATAAATGAAAAATTTTTTTATTATTGCTCTATCAATTATGTGTTCATCGGTTTTGATAGCTCAAAAAAAAGGAACTCCTACTGCTGTTCAAAGTAGTTTTGCAAAACAATATCCATCAGTGACTAAAGTAAAGTGGGAAAAAGAAAACGGGAATTATGAAGCAGGATTTAAAGAAAATGGTGTCGAAAAGTCGGTTCTATTAAATTCAAAAGGAGAAATTCTTGAAAAAGAATCATCTATAATGGTGACAGAATTATCTAAAAAGATTTCTGATTATGTTGCAAAAAAATATCCAAATAAAAAAATAAAAGGTGGCGCCAAAATTATCGATGCAAAAAACAATGTTACTTATGAGGCAGAAATAAAAGATTTAGATTTATTATTTGATGAAAAAGGAAATTTTATAAAAGCAAACAAAGACTAAAATGAAAAAAATAAACTTACTAATTATATTTGTATTTATATCATTTGCAAATAGTTACAGCCAGAAGTATTCGGTTTCAAAAAAAATTAATATTGCTGGTAATGAAGGTTGGGATTATCTAGCTGTAGATGATGTAGCGCAACATTTATTTGTATCTCACGGAAATGTTGTAAATGTAATCGATTTAAAATCGGATAAAACAATAGCGACAATTCCAGACACAAAAGGAGTTCATGGAATCGCAATCGCAAATGATTTAAACAAAGCATTTATTAGCAACGGAAAAGATAATTCTGTAACTGTTGTCAACCTTAACACATTTGAATTTATTGCCAAAATCAGCATCGAAGGACAAAAACCAGATGCAATATTATATGATGTATTTTCTCACTACGTACTTACTTATAATGCTAAAAGTGCCGACGCGACTGTGATAGATGCAAAAACAAATTCTGTTGTAAAAACTATACCTTTAGGCGGAAAACCAGAATTTTCTGTAACCAATACTAAAGGTTTAATTTATGTAAATATTGAGGACAAAAACCAAATAAAAACAATAAATACAAAAACTTTAGAAGTTGTAGAAACTTGGTCCATTGCTCCCGGCGATGAACCATCTGGATTGGCTATTGATATTGAAACTAACAGATTATTCTCGGTTTGTGGAAATAAATTGATGATTGTTCTTGATGCTTCAAATGGAAAAATTATCAAAAAATTACCTATTGGAGATGGTTGTGATGGAGTTGCTTTTGATGCTAAAAATAAATTAATTTTTTCATCAAACGGAGAAGGAACAATAACTGCAGTTAAAGAGGAAAATCCAAATAAGTTCAAAGTTTTTGAAACTATTACAACTCAAAAAGGAGCTAGAACTATTGCTATAAATAAAACTTCTGGTCAGCTATATTTACCCACTGCAAATTTTGGAGTAAAACCAGAACCGACAACAGAAAACCCAAAACCTAGAGCAGGGCTTGAGCCAAATTCATTTGTGGTACTTGTGGTAGAAAGCAAAAAATAATCAACTTTAAAGCGGCTATAATTGCAATTTCCATTAATTTTGATGTTAATGGAAATTTGTTTTTTTAAATTCTGTTTGCCTATTTTTGTTTAAATTTATAATATGAGAATCAAGTTAATAATTCTTATTTTTTTTTGTTTCTTCAAATTGTTTTCGCAAGAAAGAGATTTGAATTATTATCTCGATAAAGCTCAAAACAACTCACCACTATTAGCCGATTTAAAAAACCAAATTAGATCAAACTCACTAGATAGTTTACTAGTTAGAGCTTCCTATAAAACTCAAATTAACGGAAATATACTAGCAAATTATGCTCCTCAAATTGATAGTGTAGGTTATGACAGTGCTGTAACAAACGGGCAGACGTTGACATCTTTAATCGGTTTTCGGAAAAATATAATCCCAAAAAGTACTATCAATTCACAAGCAAACACTTTTAAATTAATTAAAGAATCTTTACAAGTTAACAGAAAAATTGCAGTTAAAGATTTGAACAAAACCATAACTTCACAATACATTTCAACTTCTGCAATATCTGAACAAATTATATACAACAAAAAAATTGAAAAACTTTTGAAAGACGAAGGTTCAATTTTGAAAAAATTAACTCAAAATTCTGTTTACAAACAAACAGATTATTTAATTTTTTTGTCAACTATTAAAAATCAAGAATTTATACTTTTACAATTAAAACAGCAATATCAAAATGATTTGGGGTTACTCAATTATTTAACAGGTGAGGTTGACACAACTTTTATAAAATTAAAAAAACCTACAATGCTTTTAAAAAAGAATAAAAATTCTGAAATAAGCATTTTTTTTAAAAATTTTGAAATAGATAGTTTAAAACTTCAAAACCAAAATAAATTGATAGATAATTTATATAAACCTCAGTTTTCATTAATTGCAGATGCTGGATACTTATCGAGTTTTGCAATCAAACCCTATAGAAATTTTGGTTTTAGTATTGGTGCAGGTTTAACAATTCCGATATTTGATGGCGGACAACGATCCTTGAATCATCAAAAAATAATAGTAAATGGCGAAACAAATTTGGCCTATTTTAAAAATTTTAAAAAACAATATAAACAACAATTATTACTTTTAAATCAAAAGCTAACGCAGACTAAAACATCTGAAAATCAACTTCACTCTCAACTTCAAATAGTTGAAGCTTTGATAGAAGCACAAAAAAAACTTTTGCTTACTGGCGATGTTCAAATTACAGAATATGCTTTAGCTATTGGAAATTTAATAGCTATTAATAATGCAATTTCTCAAAATGAAATAAATACTTTTCAAATTATAAACGAAATAAATTATTGGAAAACAGATGAGTAAACATAAAATAATTTTCACTTTATTGCTAAATATAATTCTGTTTTTTACAATTTCATGCAAAAATAAAATAGAAGAAAAAGTAATCGATACTACAGTTCCTGTTACACTTACAAGCATAGATACAACAGCAATCGAAAGTTTTCAAGATTTAAATGCAACAGCAACATATTTAGTAAAAAATAATATCAAGGCAAATACAACGGGTTATTTGAATTCGGTAAATGTAAAATCAAATGACTATGTATCGCGTGGAAAAATACTTTTTTCGCTAAAAACAAGGGAGTCTAAAGTATTAGGAAACACAGTAAATAAAATTGACCCGAGTTTGAATTTTGGAAACGCCATTACTATAAAAGCTGAAACAAACGGATTTATCTCGGCAGTCAATGTGCAAGAAGGCGATTATGTTCAAGATGGTGATTTGCTCGCCATTATTAACGATTCAAATAGTTTCGGAATCGTATTGAGTTTGCCATACAACCTAAAAAAAAATGTAGCAGTTGGCAATAAATTTTCTGTTTTTTTACCCGATGGAAAAGAGATAAAGGCTACCGTGCAGAAATTTCTACCTACTGTCGACATGGAATCACAAACTCAAAGCATTGTTTTAAAATGTGATTCTAAACAAGATATCCCAGAAAATTTAATTGTAAAAGTTAGGATTAATAAAACTTCAAACAAACACACTATTTCGTTGCCAAAAAGTGCAGTTTTGAGTGACGAAACTGAAACGAATTTTTGGATTATGAAATTAATAAATTCAACTACAGCTGTAAAAATTCCGATAGAAAAAGGAATTACAACTGCTGATAAAATTGAGATAAAAGCACCAATTTTAACTAAAAAAGATAAAATTTTACTCACAGGAAACTATGGTGTTGCAGACACTATAAAAATTAGAATTGTAAAATAAATAACTAAATGAACAACTTTTTTGTAAGACATAAAAATGGATTAAGCACATTAATTTTCCTTATCATCTTAGGAGGAATTTTTGCATATTCTTCGATGCAAACAAGTTTATTTCCGGAAATTACATTCCCAAAAATTAAAATCATAGCCGATGCTGGGCAACAACCTATCGACAAAATGATGATTACAGTTACAAAACCTCTTGAAAATGCAATTAAGAAAGTTCAAGATTTAAAAACTGTTCGTAGTACAACCAGCCGTGGTAGTTGCGAAATTTCGGCTTTTATGGAATGGAATACAAATATTGATTTGGGAAAAGAAAGAATCGAATCTAAAATCAACCAAATAAAAAATGTACTGCCTCCAGATATTTCAATAACGGTCGAGAAAATGAATCCTTCAATATTACCAGTCATTGGTTATGCGATAGAAGGAAAAGGAAAGTCGGCAATCGAACTCAAAAAAATCGCAAATTTTACCATAAAACCTTTTCTTTCTCAAGTAAGTGGCGTTAGCGAAATTAGAATTATTGGTGGTAAAGAAAAAGAATATTGGATTGCATTAGATTTTGATAAAATGGCATCACTAGGAATTACACCAGATGCTGTGACACAAGTTATGAATGCAACAAATTTTATCAAATCAAACGGGTATTTATCTGATTATAGATATTTGTATCTTACAATAACTGATGCTCAAGTAGATAAAAAAGATGAACTCGAAAACCTAATTGTAAGTAATAAAGGTAAAGGGATTGTAACTCTAAAAGATATTTCGTCAGTAGAAATTAGAGAAGCAAAAGAGTACATAAAAGTAAATGCTAATGGTAAAGAAAGTGTTTTGGTTGCAGTTATAAAACAACCAAATTCTAATTTAATAACTATTTCTGATGAAATGGAAAATAAATTGGAACTACTCAAGAAAATTTTGCCTCACGGAATAACAATTAAACCCTATTACCAGCAAGCTACTTTTGTAAATGATGCAGTTAAAAGTGTAACAGATAGTTTATTAATTGGACTATTTTTAGCCATAGTTGTAGCAGTATTTTTTTTAAAATCGGCTAAGGCTAGCGCAACAATCTTGATAATAATTCCAGTTACTTTAGCTTTGACTTTATTGGTTTTATTTTTAACAGGTCAAACCTTTAATATAATGACACTTGGTGCAATCGCAGCAGCCTTAGGGTTGATAATTGATGATGCAATTGTTGTTGTAGAACAAATTCATCGTACACACGAAGAAAATCCAAACGAACCTACAGTTTCGCTTTTACAAAAAGCAATTCATTATTTGTTTCCTGCAATGTTAGGGTCGTCAATAAGCACTATTGTGATATTTTTTCCATTTATTTTGATGAGTGGCGTTGCCGGTGCTTACTTTAAAGTTCTTACAGATACAATGATAATAACGCTTGTTTGCTCATTTTTTGTGACTTGGTTGTTGCTTCCTGTAGTTTATTTGATGTTATCAAAAAAAGAAAATACAGCTCAAAATATAAGTGAAATACAGGAAGTAAAAACACAAAAATGGATATCATATTTTATTTCTAAACCTATTATAAGTATATTATTTTGTTTTGTTTTGCTTGGTTCAATATTTATAATTTTACCAAACTTAGAAACTGGTTTTCTACCAGATATGGATGAAGGAAGTATTGTTTTAGATTATGAATCGCCTCCAGGAACCTCACTTGAAGAAACTGATAGAATGCTTCGTGAGGTTGAAAAAATAATTATAAATACTCCAGAAGTTGACGCTTATAGTCGCCGCACAGGAACTCAAATGGGATTTTTTATTACCGAACCAAACCGAGGCGATTATTTAATTCAACTTAAAAAAGATAGATTAAAAACTAGTGTAGATGTAATTGACAATATAAGACAAAAAATTGAGGCGTCTCAACCAGCTCTACGAATAGATTTTGGTCAAGTAATTGGAGATATGTTGGGCGATTTAATGAGTTCAGTATCACCAATTGAAGTTAAAATATATGGCAAAAATCAGAAAGAATTACAACAAATAGCAAAAAAAGTTAGTACAATTATTGAAAATATAAAAGGAACAGCAGATGTTTTTGATGGAATAGTTCATACAGGACCAACAATAAATATTATTCCAGATTATACGCAACTCGCACAATATGGAATAACGCCAACCAATTTGCAATTTCAAATGCAAACTGCTCTTGAAGGAAATGTTATTGGAAGTTTACTCGAAAACGAACGAGCAACACCCATAAGATTAATTTATCAAAATGCTCAAAATAGTAATTTAGAGCAAATTAAAAATACAAAAATATTTTTACCTAGCGGAAAATCAATTCCAATTTCTAGTCTAGTCTCTGTAAATGTTTCTAAAGGTGATGCCGAAATTGAACGTGAAAATCTTCAAATGATGAGTGTTGTAACCGGTCGATTAAACAATCGAGATTTAGGAACTGTAATGAGCGAAATAAAAACTAAAGTTTCCAGTGAAATACAGTTGCCAAGTGGCTATTATGTAGAATTTGCAGGAGCTTATAAAGAGCAACAGCAATCATTCAAAGAATTACTAATGATTTTAATTGCATCGTCATTATTAATTTTTGGTGTAATTTTATTTTTATATCGCGATTTTAGAGTGGCTTTACTAATTTTAGGAATTTCTGTATTGGGAATTTCGGGAAGTTATTTATTGCTATTTATCACTAAAACTCCCTTAAATGTTGGAAGTTATACTGGAATTATAATGATTGTTGGTATTATTAGCGAAAATGCAATATTTACATTCTTACAATTCAGAGCTACTTTTAATGAAACAAATCATATAAATCAATCCATTATTTACTCGATTTCAACTCGATTGAGACCAAAACTGATGACTGCTCTTGGTGCAATTATTGCTTTGTTACCCTTGGCAATAGGTATAGGAACAGGATCTGAACTACATCAACCATTAGCAATTGCAGTAATAGGTGGTTTTATAATTGCTTTACCACTATTGCTTATAGTTTTTCCAACGTTTTTGGACTATTTATATAAGTATGAAAAACACCATCACTATCTTAAATAAATTTGTATCATTATTATTTCAATGAAAAATCTAATTATAGTATTATCATCTTTTTTGCTTACATTTTCGGCTCATGGTCAAAAACTTATTCAAAATGATAGTATAAATAATGACCTATCAAAGAATATTAACTTTAAGTATAAGCAAATAATAATTCCTCTACTTCTTACAAGTTATGGATTTGTTGCATTACACAATTCAAAACTTTTACAACTTAACAGAAGTGTACGAGATGAAATTATAAAAGACAATCATTCAAATTTTCACTTAGATGATATTTCACAATATGCTCCAGCTCTAGCTGTATATGCTTTAAATAATTTAGGTGTAAAAGGAAAAAATAATTTGCGAAACCGAAGTGTTATTTTAGCAACCTCCTTAGGATTAGTATTTACGTCAACAACGGCAATAAAATCGATTACCAAAATTGAACGTCCAGATTATACGACTAATAATTCATTTCCATCTGGTCATACGGCATTAGCATTTGCAGGCGCAGAATTTTTATATCAAGAATATAAAGATAAATCAATATGGGTGGGAGTTTCGGGCTATTTTGTTGCAACGGCTACTGGTGGACTGCGAATATATAACAATAGACATTGGCTTAATGATGTAGTTGCTGGTGCTGGAATAGGAATTTTATGTACCAAAACAGCTTATTGGCTAAATCCTTACATAAATAAATTGATTTTTAAAAAGGAAGATTCTACAAATACATCAACTATTTTCAGTCCTTATTATGATGGAAAAATGCTTGGTGCATCATTTATTATGAACTTTTAAAAAGTATTAAAATAAAAAAACTCATTACTACTAAAGTCATAATGAGTTTTTTATACCAATTTTAAGATTTAAGTTACCAGCTTCCTCCTGCTCCTCCGCCTGAAAATCCGCCACCGCCAAAACCTCCACCAAAGCCTCCGCCACCAGAAAATCCTCCACCAGAAGAACCTCCAAAACCGCTTCCACCACTTCTTCCTAAGTTACTTAATATAATCATATCAAGCAAACTAGATCCTACAGATGATTTTCCAGAATTACCTCCATTTCTATTTCTAAAAATAATTAGTAAAACAAAAATGATGATAAAAATAATTGGACCTATAGGAAAATCACTAGTTTCCGATTCTTTACGAGTACCTTTATATTTACCTTTCAAAACATCAAAAATAGCATCGGCTCCTTTGT
>JANXVF010000082.1 GCA_025351785.1 Flavobacterium sp. | reverse complement strand
AATTTTTCTTTCTCGTATCATGTGTTAAAATTAAGGTTTTTCTCTTAACTTTATATCCCAGCTAAATTAGTATATCCACAATTTAGATTAAGTAAAAGAGCGACTGTAACAATGTAAAATTTCTTTTTCATGTTAATTTTTAACGATTTTTATGGTTGATAAAACACTATTTTCTGATAAAATTCTGGCAAAATACACACCATTATCAAAACTTGAAACATCAATAGTTTCTGATGAATTATTACTTGTTTTAGTGAATATTTGCTTACCAAGAATATCATAAATAGCAATCGATTGTAAGTTTTCTGTACTAGAAATCGTTACATTATTGGTTGCTGGGTTCGGGTAAACCGAGATAGTGTTTTCTAAATTAAAATTTTGGGTCGCAAGTGCGGGTTGGGTGTACGATGCCATGAATATTCCCGCATTTGTTGACGTTGACAATTTATTGAAACCATTTCCAGATTCGCCTAGTATTATTATTTTACCTAGCAGACCTATTGCAAACGATTTTGCATATTCATAACCAGAACCACCAATCTGATTTGCCCACAAAAAATTGCCGTTATTGTCCAGCTTTGTTAAGAAAATATCGGTAACTCCATTGGAAGTCATGTTAAAACTTGCCGCACTCGGATCAAAATCCATTGCACCATAAGTATTTGCAGAACTGTTGTATCCACTAGCAAAACTACCAATCGAATAAATATTGCCTGCCGCATCTACTGTTGCTTGGTTGCAATAAGCATTAGTGTAAAAACTTGCAGTATCTGCTAACAATTTTACCCAAATAAAGTTGGAATTGGTATCGATTTTTAAAATAACAGGATACGATGCGTTTTGATAATTACCTACTGTTAAATTTTGAGTTCCTTGACCAAAATCATAATCTATGGCAGTATTGTTACTTAATTTAATCACTGAGTTGAATTGTAAAATTAGATTTCCAAACCCATCAACATTTATAGTTGGAATATTTGTAATTGCTTGTTGGTGACCTTCGGCAAAAGTATTTGCCCAAACATAGTCGCCATTACTGTCTAATTTTGCTACAAATAATATATTATTTAAAGAATCTCCATAGGTATTTAATTGAGACAGTACGTGGGTTCCAGAATTTGGATCGGCGTCTATACCACCCGTAAATAAACCAATGGTATAAACATTTCCAGCAGCGTCGACGTCAATGCTAGTTCCTTGATCAGGATAAGTTGTATCTATTGCAGGTGATTGATTTACAAACGATTTTGCCCAAACTAAATTTCCAGTCGCATTTAATTTTAAAATAAAAATATTTTGTTTGGGTTTATTGTTTATCAGTCCTACGGCTATTAAGTTATAAACCCCAGCATCTGGATCAAAATCGACAGTGCTTCCGAACCCACCAGTAGCATAAACGTTTCCTAAAGTATCAATTTTCATACTCACTACATCATCATTATTTTCGAAAATTGTAGCAGTGTTGTTAAATTGTTTTGCCCAAATTAAGTTTCCATCATTAGTTAGCTTTGATATAAATGTAACTTTTTTAGAAGAAGGAATTGGAATAGAAACTACAGCGGTACCAGGATCAAAATCTACATCAATGCTTGTTGCACTACCATTGGTTACATTTCCTGATATATATATATTGTCAGATGCATCAATTGCAATTGTATATGTTTCAGATGTGATATAAAACCCTAAAAAACCTATTCCAGACATTTGCTTATTCCATAGAATAACTCCTGTAGCATTCCTTTTAGATATGTACATACTTGAAGCCGAATTTGCGGTTTTTCCAGTTTGATATACATTACCTTGTGAATCTGTTGCAATACTGTGACACAGTAATCCATTACTGTTAAATGCTGTTGTTGCAAACGACCAATCTTGTACAACTTGTGCATTGGCATTAATACAAACTGCAAAAACTATAAAAAGTATAATTTTTTTCATGATAATGATATTTAAAGATTTAATTATTTTATTTATTACTATCTACTGATTAAAAATAAGTAGCAATAGGTTTTTTTCTATTTTTTAATGATTTTTATGGTTGATAAAACACTGTTTTCTGATAAAATTCTGGCAAAATACACACCGTTATCAAAACTTGAAACATCAATAGTTTCTGATGAATTATTACTTGTTTTAGTGAATATTTGCTTACCAAGAATATCATAAATAGCAATCGATTGTAAGTTTTCTGTAGTAGAAATCGTTACATTATTGGTTGCTGGGTTCGGGTAAACCGCAATGTTTTTGTCATTAAAAAAACTATTGTTAGACAACACAGAATTGCCGTTTAAACGAATAATACTTTTTGCTTCGGTAGTGTTGTAAAAATTGAAATAACCACCTACCACAAGTTTTTCATCAGTTTGGATGACAACAGCTGCAACGTTGCTGTCAAAACCTAAGTTGATATTGAATGTACTATCATACCCGCCAGTTGGCAATAATCTAACTAAGTTTTTGGAATTATTACCATCAAAAGTATCAAATATTCCTCCAACAAATATTTTGCCATCGGATTGAACTTCAATACATAATATGCTCACAGAGTTTATTGAACCTGGCCCAGAACCAACATTAAAAGTATTATCGCGAGAACCATCTGCGTTAAGTCTTAAAACATTTTTGGCTGCAACGGTATTAAAAGTTGTAAAAAGTCCACCAAGAAGTATCTTACCATCTGTTTGTAATTTAATAGTAAAAGCATTGTTGTCAAAACTTGTACTTGTTACCAAAAAACTTGTGTCTAAACTCCCGTTTGTATTAAGTCTGTAAATAGATTTTGTAAAAATATCATTAAATAATATTTTACCATCTGGTTGGAGTACAATTGTAAATATCAAAGGCACAAATGATGGAGTAAAACTGAAAGTATTGTCTACTGAACCATCAGTATTTAAACGAAATATTCTTTTTACGGCAAGATTTTTATATGTGTCAAAATAGCCACCTACCAGAATTTTGCCATCGGGTTGAATTGCAATTGCAAAGCAACTAGAGTCAAATCCTGTGCCAACGACAAATGAACTATCGACACTTCCATCAATATTCAACCGTATAATACTTTTAGAAGTTGTATTATTATAAG
Organism: Flavobacterium sp.; assembly: GCA_025351785.1. Classification (GTDB taxonomy): domain Bacteria; phylum Bacteroidota; class Bacteroidia; order Flavobacteriales; family Flavobacteriaceae; genus Flavobacterium. The sequence continues at coordinate 7,078 of JANXVF010000082.1, read as the reverse complement.
TATAAAAACTTCCTACAACAACCAATTTGCCGTCTTGTTGTTGTGCGATTGCAGAAACACTTGTAGGTGCAAAACCTTTTCCTGTAACAAAACTATTATCTTTGGTGCCATCGGTATTTAATCTAATAATTCCATTTGATAAAATTCCAAAATAGGTGTCAAAATCGCCCATAACAAGAATTTTACCATCGGTTTGTTTCAAAAGTTTGGCTTGGTTGTTCGACGTAGTAAACCTGCTTTTGTTAACATTAAAACTTACATCTAAACCGCCAGTACTGCTGTATCGATTTAAAGATTGATTTATTGCATTGTTTTGATGATCAAATATTCCACCCAAAATTAATTTTCCATCACTTTGAATGCCCACAGAATTGATTGCTTCTGCATTTTGATTCGATAGATTAATGTTAAGTGTGTTGTCTACAGTTCCGTCAGCATTTAATCTTGCCAATCGCACTAAAGGTGAACCATTTATAACATTAAAATTTCCATATACTATAATTTTTCCATCGGTTTGAATTTCTAAACCCATTAAATCTGCACCGGTTGTGCTTGTAAAACTATTGTCGATCGTTCCATCTGCATTTAGCCTTAATGCATTGTTTTTGGTTACGCCGTTAAATGCTATAAACTGACCTACAAAAACAATCTTGCCGTCGGTTTGAGGTTTCAAATCTCTAATTCCACCTGTAAAACCAGCACCAGTAATAAAAGTACTATCTAATGTTCCGTTAGTATTCAATCTGGCACAAGAATTTTTTATTACACCGTTATAAGCACCAAAAGAACCTATAACAATAATTTTTCCGTCGGGTTGAATCAGTGTTTTACTAGTATAATTATCAAACCCTGTGCCAACTGTTGCAAAAGTATTGTCTAGAGAACCATCAATATTCAAGCGAATTAAATTATTAACAGTTGTTCCGTTATATGAATTAAAAATACCTGAAACTATTATTTTGCCATCTAGTTGTTCGGCAAAGTTCAATAATGGACTGTAAGCCGAAAATCCGGTACCAATATTAAAAGTGTTGTCAACAGATCCATCAGTATTTAATCTAACAATTTTATTACGGGCGACACCGTTAACAATTGTAAAAGAACCACCAACCATTATTTTTCCGTTGTTAAGTAAAACCACTGACCCAATTCCAGCTATTCCAGTTCCGATGTTAAAAGTTGTATCTCTAGTTCCATCTGCATTAAGTCTGATAATTCCAGCAGAATTAAAATCGTTGTATTGTATAAAATCTCCTGCAACAATAATTTTGCCGTCGGGTTGAATGATGTTTATTTTAGCAGGTGCTGATCTGTTAAAAGAATTACCAATTAAAAAACTTGGGTCGACATCTGTTGCGGTTTGCGAATATGCAAAAGAAACCACAAGCAAAAAAGCGAATAATAATATAGTTTTTTTCATAAGAATAATTTTTAAAGGTTTAGTAATAATTAGGGTTGAACGTTGATGTTGTTGAACGCCCCTTTTATAGACGATATTGTTCCTGCAGAACCACTGGCTGTGAATGTTCCAGAAATTTTTCCGTTGGCATTGCTCGCAATAATGCAAGTTCCAGAAGTTGGTACAAACCTATTTGTACTTGTTACCCCAGCAAATTGATAATCGACAAAAAAAGTACCTGGACTAAATGATGTGCTGTAAACAAAAGTAGCTGGAGCAAGCGAATTAAAATTAAACTCGAATAATACTCCGCCCGTCGCATTTTGTACAAAAAGTGAATGCCCTTGTGTAACAAAAAATGGGGTTGCGCCCGTCATGACTGTTGTTCCGCCATTTTCTGTCCAAGTAAAACCATCGGGGGCAACCGCTGCTGCTGGCGGTGCTGCTGGCGTTGGGTCGCTTTTGCTGCACGATGATAAAATAGTTGTTACTGATGTTAGTAACACAATTGCTGCTAATTTTAAATTTTTCATAATGTATAATGATTAGAATTAATAATTAAAAAGTTTTGCTAAATATGCCTGATGTTACAACTTTTACGTCAGAACAACTTTGCAATGAGGCAGCATTGAACTGAAAAGTACCTTCTATTTTCGCAGTTGATAGTGTGGTGAAAGTAATTGTGCCAGTTGGTGCAAACCCAGTTTGTGGCAAATTGGCATCGCAACCTATAGAACTATACGTTTGGTTTGGTCCGTAGACCATTGTTGCACCACCAACAAAATTACTGCTATTGGTATATAATTTATAGGTTCCGGCAACTGGTGCGGTTGTTAAACCAGTAATTTGAATCGATATTGATTTGCCAGTAGCATCGGCACCCTGAATTGTCGCAGAATTGCCTTGCAACGAAAAATTAGATGCGATTGATGTAAATGCTGACCCTGCAATAGTTGCAGTTAAAGTGCCTGAACCAGTTGCTGCTGGCGGTACTGCTGGCGTTGGGTCGCTTTTGCTGCACGATGATAAAATAGTTATTACTGATGCTAGTAACACAATTGCTGCTAATTTGAAATTTTTCATAATGAATTTTTTTAAATGTTTATTCGGTAAAGATGCGACACCTATAAACACAAAAAAATAAGCCGTTTGGCGTATTTTGATGCTTTGTACTTTAGTTATAAATACCTCTGAAAGAACCCTGAGTAATCGATTTTGATACGCTGCAATTGTTGTCTTGTTTTGCAGTAAAACTAAAAGTGCCTTCAATTTTAGTATTGTCAATGGCAGTTACAACAATTACGCCAGTACTGCCGGCACAATTGCCTGTGCCATAGGCTACTTGTGGCGACGTTGTGCCATAAGACAAAGTAGAACCGCTTGTGGTTGGTACCAAATTGTACGTACCAACTGCCGGAGTGCCCTCCAGGTCGAAACTTACAACAGAAGTGCCGAGTACCGAAGTGCCAAGTACAAAAATTGCGGTTTGCGCACCTGTACCTTATTTTCTAGCATTTACGTTTGACGCAGCACCCCCGAGTGTTGTAAAATCTGCTCCATCGACTTTGCAAGTAATGTACGCACCTGCTGGAGTTGTGGCTGCTGGCGGTGCTGCAGGCGTTGGGTCACTTTTGCTGCACGATGATAAAATAGTTGTTACTGATGCTAGTAACACAATTGCTGCTAATTTGAAATTTTTCATAATGAATTTTTTTAAATGATTATTATTAAATGTTTATTCGGTAAAGATGCGACACCTGTAAACACAAAAAAATAAGCCGTTTGGCTTATATTGATAAAAAAATTAATTGAATTTTAAAATTGTAAGTAAATAATAATAAATATGCCATAATTGTAAGCATTTATGCAATAATTAGTTATCATTTTGCCATAATTAGTTATCATTTTGCCATAATTGTTTATCATTTTGCCATAATTGTTTATTAAAACGGCATAATTGTCTGTTAAGACGGCATATTTTACTATCAAGATGCCATATTTATCGTTAAAAATAGCATATTTATAATAATATTATAAACACTACGTTATCAATACATACTATTTATTATTAAATTGTATATATTTATAGTTTATTATAAATTTTTAACCAATTAAAAACCAATTTATTATGGCAACAAGAACCAAAGGCAGAATAGTTTTGTCTGCAAACCCAAAAGACAATCTCGAAGCAGCAAAAAGCATTTACGACAAACACGTGGCACTGGGTGCAGCAAGCCCGCTAAACATTTTGCAAGATGTGCATTGGGCAGTGACGGGGCTAAAAATTGCACCGACCCTCAACGAGAATGTGCAAGCAGAATTTCATAAAGGCGAGGCAGAAAAACATTATGTAAACCGCGACAAAGAAATGCCCGAAATTGTGAAGGCACTAAAACTAAGCATCAATTTTTTGAAAGCTAGTTTTGGTGACAACCCAAAACAACTCACCGAATGGGGCATTAGCGTTGACGATTCGCCAAAACCAAAGCCGAAGCCAAAGTTGTAGTTATTATAAACCAAAAACGTCTGTTAGAATCATAACAGACGTTTTTATTTGTATGTGAATTGAATATTAATTCACAATCAACTTGCGGGTTGTTTTGTTGTTGTCTTTATCAATTTCTATCAAATACAGTCCTTTGTCAAGGGTTTGATTGGTCGTTAAAGCATCTAGCTTAAACTGATTTACTTTTTGTCCCAAAATGTTGTATATTGTTGCATTTGCACCCACTAAATCATCATTTATTTTGATGTTGAATGCGCCCGTTGTCGGGTTCGGATATACCGCAATGTTTTTGTCTAACTCAAATTGCGAGGTTGCAAGTGCGGGTTGCGTATAAGATGCTAGAAAACCACCAGTTGTTACAGCAGCAGCCGATCTAGCAAATCCAGCATTGGTAGAACCCGAGACAGAGACTTTGCCCAACGGACTTATCGCTACTGAATATAAAATTTCATTGCCCGTGCCACCAATTTTATTTGCCCAAACAAAATTGCCATTGGTGTCAAGTTTAGAAATGTATCCATCATAATTTCCTGCTGATGTTAAAGTAAAAACGTTTGCACTTGGGTCGAAATCAGTTGTGTTTTTAAAAAGACCAACTGTGTATATACTCCCTGCAGCATCTAAAGCCATACCGTTACCATAGTTTTGTGAACTTGTAGCAGTTACGGTAGATCTTGCGGTACTTTTAGCCCAAATAAAATCTGCATTAGCATTAATTTTTAATACAAAAGCCCCTGTATCATATGGTAAATAAAAGGTGCCTGAACCAAAATCTAAGTCTCTTAAATTAGATTGCACATTATAAGAGTTACCCGTAATTAATATATTATTAGCATTATCAATTATTAAAGATGGAAGAAATTGATTGTTATTTTGACCCGCTATATCGTTAGCCCAAACATAACTGCCATTAGAGTCTAATTTAGAAATATACTGAACCCCATTTAGAGTTGGATTAATATTCAAATTATGAACCGCTGCACTTGGGTCAGCATCAAGCGAATAAGTATAATATCCGGTTGTGTAAACATTGCCAGTTGCATCAACATCTATTGCATATCCTGTGTCGGTTTTACTATCACTAGAACCGCTAGAGTTTTGTAGTGCTTTAGCCCAAACCAAATTGCCAGCATTGTTTAATTTTAAGATGAATATTTCAGTGCTTGTAGCACCAGTTGCCAAAGATGTTAAGTTGAAAACTGCGGCAGTTGGGTCGAAATCTACAATACCATTATAGCATCCTGTAGCATATATATTGCCCGCTGCATCTACTTTTAAAGCTTGTATTTTATCGGTGTCATAAGATGTATTATTTGGATTATTGAAATGTTTATTCCAAATTAAGTTTCCGTTTGTATCTAATTTTAATATATACATTACATAATGACCCGTAGGGTTTGTAACGTTAGTTACACCAACCCCAGGGTCAAAATCTATAGGCCCGGCAATAATACTGTCAGAACTTCCTGCAACATACAAATTGTCAGAAGCATCAATAGTAATACTAGTTCCAGAAGTAGACCCTAATGTACTACCGCCACCAATTTGTTTTGCCCAAACAAAAATGCCGCTGGCATCAAATTTAATAAGATACATGTTTAATGTAACAGCATTCATGTTGAACACACCTGCACCTGGGTCAAAATCATAGCTTGTGCCGTTGTATGTGCCAAGTTTATAAACATTTCCTTGCGAATCTGTTGCCAATAAATGGTTATTGTAATTATTGAGTGTTGGCGAACCAAGCGTCCAATCGGCAACAGCCTGTGCATTGGCAAACCCGAAAGCCATTAAAAATAACGAGGTAAAAAGTAATTTTTTCATAACATATTTTTTAAATTTATTTATTTATGTAAAAGTAGCTGGCTGGCTAACACAAAAAAATAAGCCGTTTGGCTTATTTTTCATCTTATAAATCTCTCAATTTTAATAACAAATTTTAAATTGCTTATGCTATAAAACCCGCACAAAAGCTACACAAAAGCAAATCTATAAAACCGCAAAACACGCAGGTTGGATTGTATCTGTTTTCTTAATTCAAATAATTGGTGTTTTTTAATTTCTGGATTGCTTCTATCCGGTTGTGGACTTGTAGTTTATTAAAAATATTTTCGATGTGTTTTTTTACTGTCGATACTGATAAGAAAAGGTTATCGGCAATATTTTTGTTTTTCAAGCCTTTGCTCAAATGTTCAAGAACCTCGATTTCGCGGGGCGATAATTCTACTTGTAATTTGTCTTTTTCTAACGCAATTCCGATTGGATTCATCAGTAAACGCATTGTTTTTTGGGCAATTGATGGCGACATGGTTGCTCCGCCATTCAAAATTTCGTTAATGGCTTCGTACAATTTTTCAGATTTGGTTTCTTTTAGCAAGTAACCATCTGCACCAGCTTTTATGGCATTAAAAATATTTTCGTCGTTGTCAAAAACCGTTAGCATTAAGATTTTTATTTGCGGATATTTGTTTTTTATGAATGCTGTTGCTTGAATGCCGTTCATTTTTGGCATTTCGATATCCATTAAAATCAAATCTATTACATGATTTTTTTCTAGAATATCAATTGCTTCTTGACCATTTTCTGCAGCATCTTTTATAACAATATCGTTATAAAAAGATAATTTTTCTTCGAGTGCTTTTTTCAAGAAATAATTGTCTTCTACTATCAGAATTTTTATCATTTTGCCGTAGGAATTTCGATGTTGATGATTGTACCATTATCATTTGACGACAAATCGAAATTGCCATTAATTTCTTCAATTCGATTTCTAAGATTGGTCAAACCATACGATTTTTTCTTTTTTTCTTCATAATTAAATCCCTTGCCGTTGTCTTGAATTTGCATGGTCAATTGTTTTTCGGTTGCACTCAATTCGATAGTTATTTTGCTGGCACTAGCGTGTTTAATAGCGTTGTTAACTGATTCTTGCAACACTCTAAAAATAGTAATACCTTGTTTAGATGTTAATTGCTGGTCGTTAATAATGTTGTTTTTAAAATCAAAATCAATTGTATCGAGCGACTCACCAGCATCTTTTATAAAATTTAGTATTCTTGTTTCGAGTTCTTTTATAGTTAGGTTTTCGGTGTTCAATGCCCAAATGGTGTCGCGCAGTTCAGATATTGAGTTGTTGGCATAGCCAGAAAGATTGTCGATTTTTTTCTCGATAA
>JANXVF010000076.1 GCA_025351785.1 Flavobacterium sp. | reverse complement strand
TGTATAATAAAGAAATTGAAAATTTATTTATTATACATTATCAATGTTATATGATGATTTAAGAAGTTTAGGTCGAGGCGGAAATCAGCCAAATTTAAATTTAGGATTATTAAAAAAATATGAAACAATAATTCCACCTATCAACCTCCAAAACCAATTCGCAACTCGCATCGTGCAAATAGAACTCCAAAAACAACAAGCACAAACTGCCTTGGCAAAAAGTGAGCAATTATTTCAGGGTTTGTTGCAACAAGCGTTTAGCGGCAACCTTTGTCATTTCGACGCAGGAGAAATCACATAATATAATCACGTAAAACAATAAAAAAAAATCAAAACATAATAAAATGAACAAATAAGACCAAAAAATATCAAATAAGGTATTTTTTTGAGCTTAAATGACAGTTAATTGTCAAATAAGGTTTTTTTAAAAGTTTAAATGAACTAAAATGATTAAATAAAGGGAAAAGGAAAGTAAATTATTTTTTTCGTTTATTTCGTTTATTTCGTATTTTTTGTATATTTGTAATCTTATAAAACAAATTATGGAAACGATAGAAAATATCAAAAGACCTACAAAAATAGAGCAAAAAGCAGCTATAAAATCCTATGCCGCTTTATCAAAAGTATTGCTTCAAATAAAAGAAGTTGAAACAGAAATTGAAATTGAGGAAACACACGATAAAATTAGTATTCCATCACGTGCTTTAATTTTATTAGGTGATATTTTAAAAGCAATGAGCGAAGGTAAACCCATTTCTATTGTGCCAATTGCAACAGAAGTTACCACACAAAAAGCGGCTGAAATAGTAGGTTGCTCTCGACCACATTTAGTAAAATTACTTGAAGAAGGAAAACTAGAATTTGTAAAAGTGGGTAAACATAGAAGAATTTTGTTTGAAGATGTAATCAAGTACAAACAAAATATGAAAGAAACACAAAAGAAGCATATTGTTGATATGATGAACCATGATGAAGAATTAGGGTTGTATGATTCATAGTGTAAAATTTAAAGCGGTTTTAGATACAAATGTAATATACCCAATTGTTATTCGAGATTTATTATTCTGGTTTGCTTTTTATGATTTATACACACCAAAATGGAGCAAAACAATTTTTGAAGAATGGCAAGAAGTTATGATTCGAAAAGGTTTGTTAGTATACGAAGCAAAAAAAAGAATAGAAAGAGCAAATAATGCTTTTCCTGATGCTTTAGTTTTAAATTACGAAAGTTTAATTTCTAACTTAACTTTACCTGATGAAAAAGACAGACATGTTCTAGCAGCAGCAATAAAATCAAATTCAGATGTTATAGTAACTAATAATTTAAAAGACTTTCCCAATCAATACCTCTTAACTTTTGGTTTAAAAGCAAAAAGTGCTGATGATTTTTTAACTGACATTATTGATCTAAATCCTGAAATTGCCAAAAATGCATTTAAAGAAATGGTTTTAAATAGAAAAAATCCCAAAATGAATGAATTTGAAGTTTTAGAAAGTTTACGAAAATTAGGTTTAAACGATACTGCTAATTACATGCACTCACTTTTATAAAAAATACTATCTTAGTAACTTGTAATAAACCACAATGCAAACCAATTTCAGTTTTCTTCAAAAAGAGTTTCCAGAAATCTACCATGAAATAGTAGATGCTGAAAAACATACTTTTACTGCACCTCGATATGCCGCTTTGTTGTGCAGAAGTACACTAGAGAAAACCATTTTTTGGCTGTATAAAAACGACGAAGATTTAGAGTTACCTTATGATACCAAATTGGGTGCTTTATTGCATAATGATACTTTTAAAGCGATCTTAAAACCCAGCATGTTGGTCGAACTTGATGTAGTTCGTTTGTACGGCAACAATGCTGCTCATGGTAAAAACATTAAAGCTTTAGAATCCTTACAATCGCTCAAAAACACCTTTCGTTTTCTATCATGGTTGAGTAAATATTACAGTGAATCTAATCCTGAAATAGCATTATTTGACGAGCGTTGCATTCCGTATGGTGATGTTAACGACAAAAACGCAAAACAACTTCAAGAGTTAGCTACTACTATTGAAAAAGAACGAAATGAGTCTAAACAATTAGAAAAAAAGCAACAACTATTAGCCGAAGAAAACGAACAACTCAAAAAGCAAATAGACGAACAAAAACAACTAATTTCGGAACGAAAAGAAAATAGAAGTTTAGCCTTTACTTTTGAAAATGCGGTTCCAGAATTAACATCGGAACACGAAACGCGTAAAATTTTAATCGATTTATTACTAAAAGAAGCTGGTTGGGATAACCTTCGCAAAGGCAAAGAAATAGAATATGAAGTGGTTGGAATGCCGTTATCTACTAATTCAAGTGGAAAAGGTTTTGTTGATTATGTATTGTGGGATGACAATGGCAAACCTCTTGCTGTAGTCGAAGCTAAAAGCACGTTGCACGATGCCAGAAAAGGAAAACATCAAGCCACTTTGTATGCCGATTGTTTAGAAAAAATGACTGGTCAACGTCCTGTTATTTTCTATACAAATGGTTTTCAAACCCATCTGTGGGATGACCAATTTTACGCAGACAGATTGGTGCAAGGATTTTATACTAAAGAAGAATTGCAAGCATTAATCAGACGAAGATACGAGCGAAAAGATTTACGAAATTTTGTAGTAAACACGAGTATTGTTGAGAGAGATTATCAACTCGAAGCCGTGCAACGTGTTTCTGAAGCTTTGGTTGCCACTCAGAACAATCAATTAAGAGGTAAAAATAGAAAAGCTTTATTGGTCATGGCAACAGGAAGCGGAAAAACTAGAACTGCAGCAGCAATTGTAGATATGTTTACCAAATGCAATTGGGCAAAAAGAATCTTATTTCTAGCCGATAGAAATGCATTGGTAACCCAAGCCAAAAATGCTTTTAAGGAACATTTACCCAACCTATCAGCAATAGATTTAACCAAAGAAAAAGAAGATGCAGGAACACGTGTTGTATTCTCTACCTATCCTACAATTTTAAATAAAATTGATTCATTAAAAAATGAGGACGAACGTTTTTATGGAATCGGACACTTTGATGTAATTATTATTGACGAAGCACACCGTTCGGTTTATCAAAAATACCAAGCCATTTTTGATTATTTTGATGCCATTTTAATCGGATTAACCGCTACTCCTAAAAAGGATATTGATAAAAACACCTACAGTCTTTTTGAAATTGAAGACGATGTACCAACATTTGCGTATGAATTGGACAGAGCAGTTGCTGAAAAGCATTTGGTTCCGCCAAAATCCTATAAAGTTCCAGTAAAATTCCCAAGAAAAGGAGTTAAATATTCAGAATTAAGCGAAAAAGACAAACGCCATTATGAAGAATTATTTGGTGTTCCTGGTGATGAAAAAGAAACTGGAATTCCTGAAATAACTAAAACACAAGTTAATTCATTCTTATTTAACAATGATACCGTTGATAGCGTTTTAGATTATTTAATGCGCAAAGGACAACGAGTAGAAAGTGGTGATAAGCTGGGAAAAACAATCATTTTTGCCAAAAATCACAGACACGCCGTTTTTATAGAAGAACGTTTCAATAAAAACTATCCTGAATTTGGAGGAACTTTTTTAAGAGTTATTGATAATTATGAAGACAAAGCCCAAGACCTTTTAGAAAAATTTTGTTTTTTTAAAGGCGATGATATAGAACCACAAATTGCCGTTTCGGTGGACATGATGGATACAGGTGTAGATGCACCAAGAGTATTGAATTTAGTGTTTTTTAAAGAAGTAAAATCGTATGCCAAATACTGGCAAATGATTGGTCGTGGAACACGAAAAAGTCCTAACATTTTTGGACAAGGCAAGAATAAAGAATTCTTTTTGATATTTGACATTTGTGGCAACTTCGAGTTCTTCGAAGAATTTCCTGATGGATATGAAGGAACAGCCGTTAAACCATTATCACAACAATTGTTTGAAGGACAATTAGAAATTGTTACTACCATACAAAACAGTCAAGAGACGAATGAATCTGACGAATTGTTAGCAAAAGAATACACTTATTCGCTTCATAAAAAAATTACGGAATTAGACCAAAGTCGTTTTGAAGTAAAAAAATACTTAGAGTATGTTATCAAATACAGTAAACGAGAAAAATGGAATAGTTTGAATCAATCTGATGTTTTAGATATTCATACGCATTTATCACATCTTGTGGCTTATACAGAAGATAAAGATGAATATGCCAAACAATTTGATAAATTGATTTATCAATTACAATTAGCTATACTAAAACAATCCAAAAGACAAGTTACCCTAATACAAAACATCAACACTATTGCGGAATTATTATTTATAAAAAGAAATATTCCAGCTGTGGGCCAACATATTGAAACCATTACTAAAATTAAATCGCAAGACTATTGGTCAACCGTTTCATTAGAAAAATTGGAAGTATTACGAACCGAATTAAGAGGACTCATTCAATTTTTAAAAGACGATAATTTAGAAAAAACGGTTTATTCCGATTTTGATGATGAATTTATAGAAGCAAATGTAAAAGAAACCGATATTATAGGAAGCTATAAAAAATTACAAAGCTATAAAGACCGAGTAGAATCGTTTATCAGAAAAAATAGAACCCATTTGGTTATCGATAAATTGTTTAAAAATATTCCTATTACTCCATCAGAATTAGCATCTTTAGAACAATTCCTAATGCAAGAAGCAGAAAGTAAAGAACGATTGTTCAACGAATACGAAGAACAACCATTAGGTATGTTTGTTAGAAAAATATTAGGTTTAGATATTGAAGCTGCTAACAGGCATTTTGCCACTTTTATACAAGAAGAAAATCTAAATGCCAATCAAATTACATTTGTAAAAACAATCATAGATTATCTAAATAAAAACGGAGTATTAGATACCAAAATGCTTACTCAAAGCCCATTTAATGCACAAAATGATAATGGAATTATCGGAATCTTTCAAGAAGAAGACGAAAAGATTCATAAAATTATCAATTTAATTAAAGTCATTAATCAAAATGCTTTGATTGGTTAGTTTGGCTTTGATCTAATTAATATATTTAAACACAGTAAATAAAAATCTTTAAAGAGCTTCGATTTATAAAGAATTTATAGCTATGTGAAAAAATAAATTTCTATAATCTTCTTATTCAATGCAATAATCTATGTTTCTATGTGTTTAAAAAATAAATATACATTCTAGACCAAAGCCATTAGTTTTTATATTTCAACTTACTGTGTACACATAATGCACAGTTACACACAACCTTTGCTGTATTAATTTTAAATACAGTAACCATGAAACCAGAAATTGAAAAAGTTCTAAAACCAATAAAAGAACACCTTGCTCATTTTGACATTGCCGGATTTACTTATTATGATGGTACAGAAGCTTTTGAAAACTTGAAAATAGGAACCAAACTTCAATTGCAAATAGATGCTGAAAATAAATTTGACGCAAGAGCTGTAGCAATTTACCACAACGATTTAAAACTAGGTTTCGTTCCACGTTCTGAAAACAGAATTATCTATAAACTACTAAAAGTTGGTTTTGAAGGATTACAAACCACAATCCAACGGATTGATGCCACAGCTCATCCTGAAAATCAAGTCAGTATTATTGTTCATTTAACAAGATAATCAAAAATGATTTAATTTTTTTACGCAATACACTATAAAAAGAAAGTAATTAAATTAATTTTTACGTTCTTTTTATTTTTATGGATATTTCAAGATTGCATTTTTTCGGTTTTTTTTCATCATATCTCATATTAAATTTTTCCGTGACGTCCATGAAAATTCCGTGAATTAATTTTACGCCAACCGTAAACCTTCCGTGAATATTGTCTGTGAAAAGATTCCGTGAATATTGTCCGTGACGTCCGTGAAAAAAATTCAAGTACAAAATCCTGAACAATCCTGAACAATTCTATACAAATCCTATACAATCGTGCACAATTATAGCTAATGGTGCACAATCATGCCTAACATAAAAATAAAAGCAGAAAATTTATAATTCATTTACATTTTATGACTGCTGAAAACATATATTCTACAGCTATTCATCTTCCTCAAAAGGAAATTGAAAAGTTATACATAATGTTAGGCGAAAAAGTGAATCCAATACCTCATTTAAAAAAATCAAAAAGACAATCCTTAACAAGACATGAGGCAATTAGTAATTTGCTGAAAAATGTTTTTTCAAAGCGATAATATATTTTTTAAATTTGCTATTTTAAAACAGTGCACGAAACAGTACATGATTTTGAAAAAATCATAATATATATAAGTTATTTTTCGATAAATTATCGAATTTATAACCCTGAAGTCGAGAGTTCAAATCTCTCTCTCGCTAAAAGACTTAAGTTTTAGAAATCAACGGTTTATTATATGCTAACCGTTTTTTATATTTAGCATTTTATAGATTTACACAAAGTACATGTTACACTACACGATTTTTAATTAATCACTTTCAAAAAATTGTATCTAAGAATCTACCCAAAAACAGCTATTTAAAAGTCAACATCTTCTATTTTTAAAAATAAGTAAACTTACAATTATAAAACAGCTAATGATTAATCAATAACATCAAACAGCAAATGAAAATCTTTAATTAGTTTGGTAAAATTTATAATTTAGGTTTTAAATATTGAAATTATATTATAAACCTAAACGATAAATTAGGAATTAAAGTTTGCATTTATTGTAATAAATAGAATTTTCAAATAATTCAAAATTGTAAGAATTAACTTTTTATTATGTATAATTTATACATTTTATCGATAAAATATGTTTTTAATCGATAAAATATTTTGCCTTATTAAAACTGTTAATTATGTTTGTGCGTCGAATAAAAACTTTAAACATGAAAAAATTTACTTTTCTATTGATTTTAATTCTATTAATTTCAAACAATTCTTTTTCACAATCCTTGATAAATGATAACAATCATAGGGATCATTCAAAAGATATTGAGGCTGGAATAATTTACAAAAAAGTACAAGTCTTTAAAAATCTTCCTAATTCTCTCGAGAAATTAGACGCCGCTGGTATTGATTTACAATGTGGCGCAATGCATTATGATAAGTTTGTTATTTTAGAACTATCAGAATATGATTTAAAAAATTTAGATGCACTTGGCTTTAATTACAAAGTCATCATTGACGATTTAACTAAATTCTATTCTGAAAGAGCAATAAGAGACATGCCCGAAGCTCAAGCCATGTTAGCGCGTGAAAAAGCAATGAGTGCAACAGGAAAGTCTGCAAGTGTAGGATCTGTAATTATAGGCAACATTGGTCAGCGTGATGATTGTAGCGAAATAAACTGGACAACTCCACAAAATTTTACAATACCTTCAACCTTTGGAGGTTGTTTAACATATAGTGGTATGACTGCTGAGTTAGATAAAATGAGAACGCTTTATCCTAATTTGATATCTGTAAAAGCTAATGCATCTCCTACAAATCAATTAACAATTCAAAATCGAACTGTATATTATGTAAAAATTTCTGATAATCCAGACATTAACGAAGCAGAACCACAAACACTTTTCACTGGTATGACTCATGCAAGAGAAGTATCAAGTTTGATGAATCAAATTTATTTTATGTGGTATCTTCTTGAAAATTATGCTACTGATCCCTTTGTGAAAAGTTTAGTAGATAATACTGAGATGTATTTTGTGCCCATTGTAAATCCTGACGGAGTAGTTTGGAATGAAACTAACGCACCAACTGGTGGAGGAATGCAAAGAAAAAACAGAAGAGCAACCGGTGGTTCATGTACAACTTATTTAGAAGGAGTAGACCTCAATAGAAATTTTGGATATTATTACGGTTTATCAGGATCTACGACTACTATTTGTAATGATACTTACAGAGGTACTGCAGCATTTTCAGAGCCAGAAACTCAAATTATGCGAGATTTTGTTTTGAGTAAAAACATTAAAACTGCATTAAATCATCATGCTTATTCAAACTTACTTCCACATCCAGTAAACGGAAATGCTAATACCCCAACTGGCAGAGAGAATGAATTTTTTAAATTTTGCCATGACATGACCCAATATAATAGGTATGTGTATGGTCCTGCTCCTGGAATTTTATATGCAGCAAGTGGTGACGCAAGCGATTGGATGTGCGGTGGTGCTGCAGATGGAACTGGAAATACAGGTTCAGGAAAAAATATTTTATCAGTATCGCCAGAAAATGGTGCAGCTACAGGTGAAGGAGGATTTTGGCCATCGCCAACTCAAATTCCTTTAATTGCAAGAAGAGCATTAAGAATGAATTTTATAAATGCTTATTATGCAGGAAAATATGCTAAATTAAACGATTTAACCGAATCAAATATTTCAGCCACAACTTCAAATTTAACTTTTGGAATTGAAAGATTAGGGCAAACACCTGCTAATTACACACTAACAATTACGCCAGTTTCATCTAATATTTTATCGATTACTTCTCCAGCAGTTCAAACAGGTATGACTACTTTAGAACAAAGAACTGTAACTGCTTCAATTGTGCTTTCTAGCTCTATAACTGCAAATCAAAAAATAGAATATAAAGTATCATTAAGTAATGGAGATTATACTTTATATGAAGCAAATTATATAAAATATTACAATCCAACAGTTTTATTTAATGATAGTACTTCAGACTTAACTAAATGGACATCCTCTGGAAGTGCTTGGGTAAATTCAACAAGTAATTTTACAACTGGAAACTCTATTACTGATGCCTCAACGGTAGCTTATGCAAACAGTATTACAAAATCTTTAGCCACAACTGCTGGAAGTAACTTATCGGGTGCATCAAAAGTACTCGTTCAATATTATGCAAAATGGGATTTGGAACGTAATTTTGATTTAGTTCAAATTCAAGGTTCAACAAACGGAACAACTTGGACCACTTTATGCGGTAATTATACCAAACCAACATCAACAACTGCAACTAATCCACATGCTACAAAATCTGCAAACAGTGATGTGCAAAATGTAAATGGTGGCGGTGGTGTTTTGTATGATGGAGACCAGATGGGTAAATGGGTCATGGAAGAAATTGTAATTGATGCAACAAACAACTCATTTTTAGTTGGAGCAACTGCAGCAAAGTTCAGATTTTTGATGAAAACAGATGATTCAAACAGAACAGATGGTTACAATACTACCTTTGATGGTTTTTATTTTGATGATTTTAAAGTTATAAAAGTGCTTACTTTATCAAATCCTCCTGTTGCTATTTGTAAAAGTGCAACATTAACACTAGGTGCTGGGGGAACAGTAACGGTTTTACCATCTGATGTAAATAATGGTTCTACAGATGATGTTGCTATAACAAATTTATCAGTAAGTCCAAATAGTTTTACTTGTGCTCAAAGAAATACCACTCAATCAGTAACCTTAACTGTGACAGATGCCGACGGACAAACAAGTAGTTGTGTAGCTTCAGTAACAATTCAAGATGCAAATCCAATACCTGGAACTGCAAGTTCAAATCAAACAATCTGTACTGGAAATCAACCTGCAAATATAACATTATCAGGAAATACTGGAACTATTCAGTGGCAATCGTCTAACGATAATAGTGTTTTTACAAATATTTCTGGAGCAACATCTGCAACATTAACAGGGACAACAATTGGCGCTCTTACAACAACTAAATACTTTAGAGCAGTTGTAACTAATGGGAATTGTAACACAAATTCCAATTCAAATGTAATTACAATTACTGTTACTCCAAATCCAACTTTAAGTACATTATCTCCATCTACAAAATTAGCTGGCTCTGGAGCATTTACGCTAACAGTTAACGGAACTAATTTTGTAAGTGGTGTAACTTTGGTTAGATGGAATGGGTCTCCTAGAACTACTACTTTTGTAAGTGCAACTCAAATGACAGCTTCAATTACTGCGGCAGATGTAGCTACAAACGGTACAGCAAATGTTACAATTTTTAATAGTTGTAATTCAACATCAACTGCATCTCAAACATTTACAATAACTGCTAGTTGTACTGCACCTGTTGCAAATGTTACTTCATTACCAACTATTACTGGGCAATGTTCAGCTACTGTAACTCCTCCAACAGCCACAAGTAGTTGTTACGGACAAATAACTGGTACAACCAATTCTCCATTAACTTATTCTTCTCAGGGTAACTATCAAATATATTGGACTTATAATGACGGTAACGGAAATACCTCAAATCAATTTCAATCTGTTTCAATAACAGACACTACAGCACCATTAGCAAATATAGCTTCACTTCCAACCATAACTGGACAATGTTCAGCAAACGTTACAGTGACACCTCAAGCGACTGATAATTGTATGGGTACTGTTAATGCAACAACTTCTGATCCATTGACTTATTCTATGCAAGGAAGCTACACAATTGTATGGACTTACACAGATAGTCGAGGTAATCAATCTTTTCAATCGCAATCAGTTGTTGTAAATGATACAACTGCGCCAGTAGCAAATGTAACTTCGTTATCAACTATTACTGGTCAATGTAATGCAACCGTTACTGCTCCAACAGCCACAGACAATTGTTCTGGAACTATTACTGGAACAACTGCTTCGCCTTTAACATATGCAACTCAAGGAACTCATTCAATTACTTGGACCTACACTGATGCTAAAGGAAATGCTTCTACACAAACTCAATCGGTGATTGTAAATGATACAACTGCGCCAGTGGCAAACGTAACTTCATTACCAACTTTAACTGGTCAATGTTCGGTTGCTTTAACTGCGCCAACGGCTACTGATAATTGTTCTGGACAAATTACTGGAACGACTACAACAGTATCTCCTGTTACGGCTTCAACAACTGTAACCTGGACGTATACTGATGCTAAAGGAAATATTTCTACACAAACTCAATCAGTGGTTGTAAATGATACAACTGCGCCTGTGGCAAATGTAGCTTCACTTCCAACTATTACTGGTCAATGTTCAGCTACCGTTACTGCTCCAACAGCTACAGATACTTGTTCTGGACAAATTACTGGAACAACTGCTTCGCCTTTGACTTATGCTGCTCAAGGAACGTATTCGATCACTTGGACGTATACTGATGCTAAAGGAAATGCGTCTACACAAACTCAATCTGTGGTTGTAAATGATACAACTGCGCCTGTGGCAAACGTAGCTTCACTTCCAACTATTACTGGTCAATGTTCGGCTACTGTTACTGCTCCAACTGCAACTGATAATTGTTCTGGACAAATTACTGGAACAACTGCTTCGCCTTTGACTTATGCTGCTCAAGGAACGTATTCAATTACTTGGACGTATACTGATGCTAAAGGAAATATTTCTACACAAACTCAATCAGTGGTTGTAAATGATACTACTGCTCCAGTAGCAAACGTAGCTTCGTTGCCAACTATTACTGGTCAATGTTCAGCTACAGTTACTGCTCCAACAGCCACAGACAATTGTTCTGGAACTATAACTGGAACAACTGCTTCGCCTTTGACTTATTCTGCTCAAGGAACGTATTCAATTACTTGGACGTATACTGATGCTAAAGGAAATACTTCTACGCAAACACAATCTGTTGTTGTAAATGATACAACTGCGCCAGTAGCAAACGTAGCTTCTTTACCAACTATTACTGGTCAATGTTCAGCTACCGTTACTGCTCCAACAGCTACAGACAATTGTTCTGGAACTATTACTGGAACAACTGCTTCGCCTTTAAC
>JANXVF010000155.1 GCA_025351785.1 Flavobacterium sp. | reverse complement strand
CAACTACGACGTGAGCGGCAAGAAGAAGTCCGACGCCGCGCCCGGCCACCTCATCTTGGCCGCGAAATCGGCACCGAACCAGTTCCAGAAGTTGACCCTATCCGGCACCCTCGACCCCGAGTGGGCCAAAGAGTTCTTCGCAGACAAGTAAGCGACAACCACCCAATCCACAGGAACCACGCCGATGGCCGAGAACTGGTACATCCTCCAGAACGGGAAGCGACACGGCCCGTACACTGGGGCCGAGTTGAAGCGTCAGGCCGCGACCGGGCATCTGTTGCCCATCGATCTCGTCATCAAAGACGGCATGCAAAAGCCCGTCCCAGCGGCGAAGGTCAAGGGGCTGTTCTCCACCGCCGAGCCGCCCCGACAGTCAGCCCCCGATGACTTCGCTGCGGCTACCCAGCAAGATCAAACGGCGTCACGACGCACGGCATCACGGCCCAACCGGACGATGCTGTACCTCGTCCTCGCCGGCTGCGGCCTCCTAGCGGTGGTAGCGATTACGCTCCTCGTCCTGACCTCGGGCCGCAAGCAGAACACCGCGAACGGGCCGGACGCGGCCAAGTCGCGCGGCGAAACCGCCGGCACCGGACGTGTGGGGAGTGGAGGCAAGGCTGATCCCGGTGCCGACGGCAAGGTCGATCTGCCCGACTTCTCCAGAGTGGACTACACGCTCGACACTGGCAAGGTGGACTACACGAAGGGGCCACAGGGACAGCCTCTCGTCCGCAGTAAAGGGATGACTAAGAACTCGGGCCGAGGCGATGTCGTGGTGGAGTGGCAAGGGTACAAGGATGAGAACTCTGAAATGGTCCAGCACGGACTGAACGTGGTCTTCCACCGCACGGGACAAAAGGCAGAAGAGTCGTACTACTTCGCCGGAAAGCAACACGGCACGATCAAGACGTGGTACGACAGCGGAGAGACGGAGTCCTCGGGCTTGATGAAGAATCACGCCAAACACGGCAACTGGCAATTCTGGTACAAGAACGGTAAGCCCCTGAAAGAAGAGGGCTACCTGAGCGGTGTCAAACACGGGCCGGAAACGAACTGGTTCAAGGATGGCACCAAGAAGGAGGAAACAACCTTCGTAGACGGGATCGAACATGGCAGACTGACCATGTGGTGGGAGAACGGGAAGAAGTCTACGGAAATCCACATCAAGCAAGGTGTCCGACACGGCACTGCGATTTGGTGGGAGAAGAACGGTGCCGTTTCGATGAGGCTGACTTTTCGAGACGGCAAGACGAGCTTCGATCCAACCTCTGGTTCCATCGCAGATTTTGCCAGCGCGAACGAGGTCGTTTTCGGCGGAACTCGCCGCCAAAGCCTTCAGACGGCTCTCGACACTTATGGCAAACCCGTATCTGGCTTCGCTGAGGTTGCGAATTTGAAGACTGATACACAGAAGTGGGTTTACCGATGCACGGACGGCGAGGCGACTCTCCGCTGCACGGTTGTCAGGAACGACTTCTGGAAGGAGCCGCGCATGGTGGACATCTGGGAAGTGAAGAAGAAGTAGCCGCAACGACAATCGAAGAGATGTCCAATGGCCCGAGACTTCACCGACGCGGCAGTTCTGGCAGTCGGCGGATTGGCGGTTCTGTGCGGGGTGGGAGCGGCGGGGACTATCGGTGCGGCTGCCGGCGGCGGGTCCGGCCCTCGCAGACCCGGATTGCTGGAAACTCACTGCCGTGAGTGCCGGTCTGCCCTCGACGCTGCGGCGATCCGATGCGCGTTCTGTGGCAGCACCGACATCTGGAAGCCTTGACGGTAGGCAACCGAGCATCTTCAGTCGCTTGCAGCCTGTTCTTTGCAGGCACCCGGATTATTTTCATCATACACATGGAGCCAGTTGTAAAGTTCATCACCTGTTGTTGAGACTGGGAAGCCATTATTGAGACTGTTCAGCGCGATCTAGAAACAAGAACCGAATTGTTGGGAAATCTTCGTGATATGTACAACTGGCTCGAAGTAATTGTGAGCCGACGCGACTAGAATAGAAAGACGGCACGCTCTTCCCGCAAAAGATTAGCGTACCGTCTCAAAGGATCAACATGAGTATTGTAGTACGCGATCAACGATTTGCACAAGCCGTACCCGGCAGGATTCTTAAAAACCTGAAGCTCAGGGTTGATAAGGAGACTGGTGAGTTCGCGCGTCTTGCTTTCTGGGACAAGCTCTGTGACCCGAGGGGCTGGGGCAAGATCAATGCTGAGGGGAAGCCGGCCTGGGCAATCGCCAAGTCCACACTCAAAGGCGGCTGGCACGGCTCACGCCTCAGCAACGAACTTCTGGCCGATCACTACGCGGGCAAGCATCCGCTCTACATTTCCGCCGATTCCTACGCCAAAGA
>JANXVF010000015.1 GCA_025351785.1 Flavobacterium sp. | reverse complement strand
ATTATCAAGCTTAAAAGTTCAATAGAAAAGAAATTATAATCATTTAGACATATTTTACAATATACATTATATAACATTACATTATACAACATTACATTATACAACATTACATTATACAACATTACATTATACAACATTACATTATACAACATTAAATTATACAACATTACATTATACAAAAATACATTATACAACAGTACATTATACAACAGTACATTATACAACAGTACATTATACAACAGTACATTATACAACAGTACATTATACAACAATACATTATACAACAATACATTATACAACAATTATGAAAACAGCATATATAGTAAAAGCATACAGAACGGCAGTTGGAAAAGCACCAAAAGGAGTATTCAGATTCAAACGACCTGACGAATTAGCAGCAGAAACAATCGAACATTTGATGGCGCAATTTCCAGATTTTGACAAAAAAAGAATTGACGACGTAATGGTTGGAAACGCAATGCCCGAGGCCGAACAAGGTCTAAATGTAGGACGATTAATATCCTTAATGGGATTAAAAGTAACCGATGTTCCAGGTGTAACAGTAAATAGATATTGCGCTTCTGGTCTAGAAACTATCGGAATGGCGACGGCTAAAATCCAAAGTGGCATGGCAGATTGCATTATTGCTGGTGGCGCAGAAAGTATGAGTTTTATCCCAATGGGTGGATACAAACCAACGCCAGATTACGCTGTTGCAAAAGAAGGAAACGAAGATTATTATTGGGGAATGGGTTTAACGGCAGAAGCGGTTGCAAAACAATTCAATATTTCTCGTGAAGATCAAGATGAGTTTGCTTTCAATTCGCATCAAAAAGCTTTAAAAGCCCAAGCCGAAGGTAAATTTGACAAGCAAATTGTTCCCATTACCGTTGAACAAACCTTCATCAATGAAAATGGTAAAAAAGAAACCAAATCGTATGTTGTCAATAAAGATGAAGGTCCAAGGGCTGACACCAATATTGCTGCATTAAATAAATTACGCCCAGTTTTTGCAGCTGACGGAACTGTAACTGCTGGAAATTCATCACAAATGAGTGATGGTGCAGCGTTTGTTTTAATAATGAGCGAAGAAATGGTAAAAGAATTAAACATCACTCCTATTGCACGATTAGTAAATTTTGCATCAGCTGGAGTTGAACCTAGAATTATGGGAATCGGTCCAGTAAAAGCAATTCCAAAAGCACTAAAACAAGCTGGATTGACTTTAAATGACATCGATTTAATTGAATTAAACGAAGCTTTTGCATCACAAGCATTAGCTGTAACTCGCGAATTAAACCTAAATCCAGAAATCATCAATGTTAACGGTGGTGCTATTGCGCTTGGACATCCACTAGGTTGCACAGGAGCAAAATTATCAGTTCAATTATTTGACGAAATGCGATTGAGAAAATCAAAATACGGAATTGTGAGTATGTGTGTTGGAACTGGGCAAGGAAGTGCTGGGGTTTTCGAATTGTTGTAATTTGAAGAGAACAGAAGATAGAAAATAGACTATGCAATTAACATTCAATCATAAATAAATTAGACATAATTATAAAAATTTGAAAGTATGACAATTGAAATTGCAAATGACATTTCTGATATTTTATTAGAATTTCCAAAGCATGAAAGATATGAT
This sequence comes from Flavobacterium sp., assembly GCA_025351785.1. Classification (GTDB taxonomy): domain Bacteria; phylum Bacteroidota; class Bacteroidia; order Flavobacteriales; family Flavobacteriaceae; genus Flavobacterium. The sequence continues at coordinate 34,557 of JANXVF010000015.1, read as the reverse complement.
TTAAGTTCTCAAATGAGTCGTTGCTCTGTTTCTATTCCAAGTAATATTGCAGAAGGTTCATCTAGAACAGACAAATCATTCAGCCATTTTGTTGACATTGCGTTAGGTTCTTCATTTGAATTAATTACACAACTAATTGTAGCAAAACATAGAAAATATATTGATGAAGAATCCTTCATAAAATTAGAAAAAAAAATAGAAGAATTTCAAAGAATGACAATGTCATTTCAAAATGGGTTAAAAAAAAGTATCATTTCATCAGTTCAATCTATTCTCTTTTCTCTACATTCTATATTCTATATTCTAAAAAATAACTATTAAAATTTAAAACATAAAACAATGAGCGAAATAACAAGAGGAGGACAATTCCTAGTAAAAGAAACAAAATGTGAAGATGTTTTCACACCAGAAGATTTTTCAGAGGAACAAATAATGATGCGAGATTCTGTTAAAGAATTCGTTGATAAAGAAATCTGGCCAAACAAAAATCGCTTTGAAGCAAAAGATTATGCTTTTACCGAAGCTGTAATGAAAAAAGCAGGTGAAATGGGCTTCTTGAGCGTCGCTGTTCCTGAAAATTATGGTGGGATGGGTATGGGATTTGTTGATACGTGTCTAGTTTGTGATTATATTTCTGGTGCAACTGGCTCTTTTTCAACAGCTTTTGGTGCGCATACAGGAATAGGAACTATGCCAATCACATTGTACGGAAATGAAGAACAAAAACTTAAATATGTACCAAAATTAGCCTCAGGCGAATGGTTTGGTGCTTATTGTTTAACTGAACCTGGTGCTGGTTCTGATGCTAATTCTGGAAAAACCAAAGCCGTTTTGTCTGAAGATGGAACCAATTACAAAATCACTGGAGGCAAAATGTGGATTTCAAATGCTGGATTTTGTTCTGTTTTTATAGTTTTTGCTCGAATTGGTGACGATAAAAACATTACAGGTTTTATTGTAGAAAACGATTCTAACAACGGAATTTCGATGGGCGAAGAAGAGCATAAATTAGGAATTCGTGCTTCTTCTACTCGTCAAGTTTTCTTTAATGAAACTAAGGTTCCAATCGAAAATATGCTTTCAGAAAGAGGAAACGGTTTCAAAATAGCAATGAATTCTCTTAATGTTGGACGTATAAAATTGGCAGCAGCTTGTCTTGATGCTCAACGTAGAGTAACTTCCGAAGCTGTAAAATATGCTAACGAACGAATTCAATTTAAAACTCCAATTGCACAGTTTGGAGCAATTCGTTACAAACTAGCAGAAATGGCAACAAGCTGTTATGCTGGAGAAAGTGCTACATACAGAGCTGCAAAATCTATTGAAGATAGAATTAATGCAAGAGTTGTCGAAGGAAATACGCACCAAGAGGCAGAATTAAAAGGCGTTGAAGAATTTGCTATTGAATGTTCCATTTTAAAAGTTGCCGTTTCTGAAGATGTACAGAATTGTGCCGACGAAGGAATTCAAATTTTTGGTGGAATGGGATTTTCTGAAGATACACCAATGGAATCTGCTTGGCGTGATGCAAGAATTGCTCGTATATATGAAGGTACAAATGAAATCAACAGAATGTTATCTGTAGGAATGCTGATTAAAAAAGCTATGAAAGGGCACGTTGATTTACTTGGGCCAGCTTCAAAAGTTCAAGAAGAATTGATGGGAATTCCATCGTTTGAAATTCCAGATTATTCCGAATTATTTGCAGAAGAAAAAGAAATAATCGGAAAATTGAAAAAAGCATTTCTTATGGTTGCTGGTGGTGCGGTTCAAAAATATGGAATGGATTTAGATGCACACCAACAATTACTAATGGCCGCTGCAGATATGCTAATCGAGATTTACATAGCAGAAAGCACCATTTTAAGAACCGAAAAATTAGCAAAAAAACAAGGAGAAGCTCAAGTTCAAGAGCAAATTGCAATGGCAAAATTATATTTGTACAAAGCAGTTGATATTGTAAATCTGAAAGGAAAAGAAAGTATAATTTCATTTGCTGAAGGCGACGAACAACGCATGATGTTGATGGGAATACGTCGTTTTACAAAATACACCAACATGCCTAATATTGTTGGTTTAAGGGAAACTATTACAAGTAAGTTAGTTGCTGAAAATAGTTATTGTTTTTAATTTTTTAGTGACCATAAATATCAATAAAGCCATTCGATAATTCGAGTGGCTTTTTTTTTAAGATATTTTTAAATCTAATAACATGAAATTTAGTTAACTTTGATGAAAACAAAAATTATATGAAAAAATTAATAGTGATTTCAATCGTAGCTTTTGCTATTGTAATTGCATGCAAATCTGGAAGTGGTACAAAATCTAATGTTTTAGTCATCAATTTAGAACCAAAAAGTGGCAGTAATGTGACGGGCACCGCTACATTTTCTGAAAAAAATGGAGAAGTTTCTTTCGAAGCTAAATTAAAAGGATTAACCCCTGGAGTTCACGGAATTCATATTCATGAAAAAGCTGATTGTTCAGATGTAGATGCAAAATCAGCAGGCGGACATTGGAATCCAACTTTCAAAAAACATGGTAAATTTTCTGATTTAGAACATCATAAAGGTGATATTGGAAATTTTACTGCAGATGCAAATGGAAATGCTACTGTAACTTTAAAAACAAGCGAATGGTGCATTGGTTGTGGTGATGTTAATAAAGATATTATAGGGAAAGGTCTAATTGTTCACGCAAATCCTGACGATTTTACTACACAACCCACAGGAAATGCTGGAGGAAGAGTCGCGTGTTCTGCCATAATAAAATAAGTTTAAATTGAATATTTTAATTAAAAGAATTATTTAAAAAATGAGTATTCTAGGTATTGGTTCAAGAATAAAACATTCCAAATTTGGAGTTGGGGTTGTAACAAACGTAACTTCAAAAGATTATTGGGTTACGTTCATAGAAAATGGTTTAGAAACAATTTCTGTCGACTCTGAATTTGAAATTATAGAAGCCGTTGAAAATGAAGTTGATACAGTAAGTTTTTATGAAGTTGAAAAAACTTTAAAAAATATATTACAAAAATGGTCAGATGTTACACAAATTGTACCAATTGCTGATAAATGGAAAGGTGGAAAACTTATTTTAGAGCCTGGAACTGTAACTGCAAATAAAGAAATTCCTATAGATGTGTTTTTTCATAAAATTACAATGGTAAGAGATCGATTGCGTGTTATGGAGCAAAAAATAAATGCTAGTAATTTAGAAGAAATTGAAAAAATAGATTTACAACAATATATAACGAGGATTTATGGGAGTTTAACTACTTTTAATGTGTTGTTTAAAAGTCCAACTGATTATTTTGTAGGTGAAAAAAGTAAGTAAGGGTTTTATTTTAAGTGGTCTAGTTTTAAATTTTACTCAATAACCATTTCTTTTAGTTTATTTCTGTACGATTCTAAAATGGAAATTTTATAAAGCAAACCTAAAAACTTTCCGTTTTTTAAGACGGGTAAAACATCAACATTAGCTTTTTCAAATTTTTCGATAATTACCTCAATACCATCATCATGAAAAATTTGTTCCATAGGTTGTGTTAAAATCTCAGACAATTTAGTAAATTTTACTCTGTAAGAATTAAAAATAATAGGTCGAATTATTTCAAAATCGATTATTCCTAGTATTCTATTTTTTTCATCTACAACTGGAATTATACTTTGACTGGAATGAGAAAAATACTCAACACATATTTCCAGCGAATTTTCTAACGAAATTGTTTTGACTTCAGTCTGAACTAAACTCAAAAAATCAATGCTTTGTAATATATTTTTGTCTTTATCACTAGTAAAAACTTCACCTTTGTCAGCTAGGGCTTTAACATCCATTGAATGTTTTTCAAATCGCTTAGATACAGCATAACTAATTGAAGTTACAATCATTAGCGGAACCATCAAATCATAACCACCGGTTATTTCTCCTATCAAAAAAATTGCTGTTAATGGCGCATGAAATAATCCAGATAAAATTCCTGCCATTCCTACTATTGCAAAATTTGTAACGGGTAGATTTCCAGAAATTCCGATTAATTTTAATGATTTTGCAACAAAAAAACCAAGATATGAACCTACAAATAATGATGGTGCAAAATTACCTCCATTTCCTCCAGAACCTAGAGTTAAACCTGTAGCAAAGGACTTTAAAAGCACTACAACTCCAACAAATAATAGTAATAGATAATCGCTACTTTTATGACTTACTAAAAAGGTATTATTCAACAAATCTTCGGGATGATCAGTAGATAAAATTTTTATACTTTCGTATCCTTCTCCATATAACGATGGGAATATGAAAATTAAAAGTGCCAATATGCTTGCTCCAAAAAGTGCTTTTTTGTATACCCCTACTTTCATTTTACTAAAATACAGTTCGATTTTTCGGAAATTTCTAGCGTGATAAACAGATACTAAACCTGCTAAAACTCCAAGTAAAACATAATAAAATGTGTTGTGATAATCAAATTCTTGCACATTTTTAAAACTCAATATTACTTCCTGATTTAATAAAATTTTTGAAACTAGAGTTCCAGTTGCTCCTGAAATAATAATTGGTATAAATGCCGAAATACTTACATCTGTCAAAATGACTTCTACTGCAAAAAGGACTCCTGCAATCGGAGCATTAAATGCAGCACCTATACCTGCAGAAACACCACACGCGAGCAATAAAATTCTGTCTTTTTGTGATAATTTGTATTTCTGACCAAAATTTGATCCAAAAGCAGCGCCTGTTATAACAATTGGACTTTCTAAACCAGCAGAACCTCCTAAACCAACTGTTAATGAGCTTGTTATAATCTGAGCATACATTTGTTTTTTAGGAATAATTCCACCTTTTTTTGCAACCGCATATAAAATTTTTGAACTGCCCTTTTCTATTTCGCCGTTTAATAATTTATTTATTACTAAAACTGTGAGTAAAATTCCTATAATGGGTAAAATAACAGTAAAAAAAGGGAATTTTAAAAATCCGTTTATATAAGTTGCAAAAACAAATACATTATGGGCAAAACTTTTTAAAATAATTACAGCAAATGAACTACTTATACCAACTAAAATAGCTCCTAAATAAATAAAATTTCGCTCAGATAATAATTCTTTTATCAAAAATAAAACTGATTCAAATTTTCGAGCTAATTTTCTTAAAACTTGAACAAATGAAATAATTATTCTATTTGGCATTTTTAATATTTTGTAAAAATTACAATTTAAAATTATATGTTACTGCAATTTAATTACAGATTGGCTATAAATTTTATTTCTTTAATTATTCTGAAAGCTAAATCATCAGCTAATTTTTGTGTTTGTGCTTCAGTGTAAATTCTAATAATTGGTTCGGTATTTGATTTTCTTAAATGAACCCAATTATCGGCAAAGTCAATTTTCACACCGTCAATAGTCGTTATATCTTCGTTTTTATATTTTTCTGTCATCGCAACTAGAATCGCATCAACATCAATTTGTGGTGTCAATTCAATTTTGTTTTTACTCATATAATACTGCGGATAACTTGCTCTTAGTTCAGCAACTGTTTTCTCTTGGTTTGCTAAATAAGTTAAGAACAACGCTACACCAACAATACTATCACGACCATAATGTAATTCTGGATAAATGATTCCGCCATTACCTTCACCACCAATAATAGCATTGGTTTTCTTCATCAATTCCACCACATTTACTTCGCCAACAGCACTTGCTTGGTAACTTCCGTTATGCTTATTGGTAATATCTCTCAAAGCACGAGACGAACTCATATTAGAAACCGTATTTCCTGGTGTTTTACTCAAAACATAATCGGAAATCGCTACCAAAGTATATTCTTCTCCAAACATTTCGCCATCGTTAGAAATAAAAGCCAATCTATCAACGTCTGGATCAACTACAATTCCGAAATCAGCTTGTTCTTCTACTACCAATTTACAAATATCTCCCAAATGTTCTTTCAAGGGTTCAGGATTATGCGGAAAATGTCCGTTAGGTTCGCAGTATAATTTCACGCACTCCACTCCCATTAATTCTAATAATTTTGGAATAATAATGCCACCAGTAGAATTTACAGCATCAACAACCACTTTGTATTTTTTAGTTCTAACCAAATCGGCATCAACTAAAGGCAAATCTAAAACTTCATCAATGTGAATATCCATGTAGGAATCATTAATTGTAATTTCGCCCAAATCGTCAACTTCGACAAAATCAAAAGCTTCATTTTCTGCAATTTCAAGAATCAATTCGCCTTCTTTTTCACTAAGGAATTCACCTTTTGCATTCAATAACTTTAAAGCATTCCATTGCTTTGGATTATGCGAAGCGGTTAAAATAATTCCGCCATCAGCTTTTTCCATTGGAACTGCAATTTCAACTGTTGGTGTTGTAGAAAGTCCTAAATCTATAACATCAATTCCTAATCCGAGTAGCGTATTCATCACTAAATTATGAATCATCGGACCCGAAATTCTTGCATCTCTTCCTATTACAACTTTTAGTTTTTGACCTTCGACTTTGGACTTTGGACTTTGGACTTTTAAAAAAGTACCATAAGCCGAAGCAAATTTTACTGCATCAACTGGTGTTAAATTATCGCCTACTTTTCCGCCAATGGTTCCACGAATTCCAGATATAGATTTTATTAAAGTCATTATTTTTTGTTTAAAAGTTTATGAGTTTAAAAGTTTAAGAGTTAACTCATTTAAAATACAAATATAAAAGTTATGATTTGGATTTCAATAAAACATTGAAAGATTTAATATATTTACAAAACAATTGTAGTTTGTATTATAGTTTTGAAATTAATGATACATTCATAAACTTTTAAACTATTTAATGAATTTCCTAGCTCACATATACCTTTCAGGAAACAATAATTTGCTTAAAATTGGGAATTTTATGGCGGATAGTATTCGTGGAAATTCTTATTTAGAATATCCTGATGAATTGCGAAAAGGAATTCTTTTGCACCGATACATCGACACTTTTACTGATGCGAATCCAATTTATAGAAAAAGCAAACATCGACTACACGAAAAATACGGACACTATTCGGGTGTGATTATGGACATTGTTTACGATCATTTTTTGGCGAAAAGTTGGAACAATTATTCTAATGAAAAGTTGGAAGATTATGCCGATAAATTCTACAAATTACTTCAAGACAATTACGACATTCTTACAGAGAAAACGAAAGGAATGTTGCCTTATATGATTTCACGAAATTGGTTGGTTAGCTATGCCAGTTTAGAAGGATTAGAAATGATTTTATTTCAAATGGATTATCGAACAAAACATCGCGCCAATATGCAGGAAGCAATTGTAGAAGTTCAAAAATTTTATTCAGAATTTGAAGAAGAATTTACTTTGTTTTTTGAGGAGTTAAAGCAACATTGTAAGGAGAAAATACGTGAATTATAAATTTCTTTTGATTAAACCACATAGAAACATAGATTTGTTTGTGTATAAAGAGTCAGATAGAAAATACATTTTTTCATATAGCCAATCAATAAAATATATACTGAAAATCTATGCTTCTATGTGGTTAAAATTGTAAACTATATAAATTAAAAAACTGCAAAATCAATCTATAAGAAATAATTTAACTGCAAAAAATATGATTACACAAAAATATTTAGATGAATTAACCTATGAAATTATTGGTTCAGCAATTGAAGTTCATAAAGTAATAGGAAGAGGACTATTAGAAAGTGTTTATCATCAATGTTTAAAAGAAGAATTAAATTTGAGAAAATTAAATTTCATTTCCGAAATGAAAATTCCATTAATTTATAAGGGAAAAGAGTTAGAAGCTAATTTTAGATGTGATATACTGGTTGAAAATTCAATTATAATAGAACTGAAATCCGTAACAGAAATGCATCCATTTTTTGATGCACAACTACTAAATTATATGAAACTTTTAAAAATACCCAAAGGAATATTAATCAACTTCAATTGTTTTAACATCTTTAAAGATGGGCAAAAAACATTTGTAAATGAATATTATTCAAAACTTCCAAAAGAATGATACTGATATCTATAAATTCTAAAATAAAGCAAAGCGACTTTTATTTGAATATTAAAAATTCTATGTTTCTATGTCGTTAAAATAAAAATCGTAACTTTAGTCTCCATGCATTCTGAAATAGAGCAAAGCGACTAATAAAATTACACAAAAAATTCAATGTTTCTATGTGGTTAAAAAAATCGACATTATTAATTTTCACTTTACTATCACTACTCTGTCAAGCCCAAAAAGGATTAATAACATCCAAAGCAATGGTAGTTTCGGCGCGTGAAGAAGCATCACAAATTGGTGTTGAGATTATGAAAAAAGGTGGCAATGCCTTTGATGCAATGGTTGCAACTGAATTGGCACTTGCAGTTTCCTATCCGTATGCAGGAAATATTTCTGGTGGCGGATTTATGGTTTATCGATTGAATAATGGTGAAACTGGTGCATTAGATTACCGCGAAAAAGCTCCAATGAAAGCCTCAAAAGATATGTATTTGGATGCAAACGGAAATGTAATTCCAAATTTATCCGTCAATGGCGCATTATCAGTTGGAGTTCCTGGTACAATCGCTGGGATATTTGCTGTTCATGAAAAATTTGGAAAATTGTCAATGGAAGAAATCATGAAACCTGTAATTGCTTTGGCAAAAAAAGGAGTTGTTGTTACTGAAAAACAACTCAAACAAATTACAACCAATCAAGCAACAATTATCAAAATAAGTGGCAATCAAACTTTGTATTCTAAAAATTATAAAGTTGGTGATACTATAAAATATAACGCTATTGCTGAAACATTAACTCGAATAATGAAAAATGGCAGAGACGAATTTTACAAAGGCGAAACTGCACAAAAAATAGTTGCGTTTATTCAAAAAAACGGTGGTATCATTTCAATGGAAGATTTAGATAAATATGAAGCAAAATGGCGTACACCAATTACTTTCAACTACAAAGATTTAAAAATTATTTCTATGTGTCCTCCATCAAGTGGTGGCATCACTTTGGCACAAATAATGACAATGATTACTCCTTATTCTATTTCAGAATTCAAGCATAACTCTGAAAAATACATTCAGTTATTAGTTGAAGCAGAACGACGTGCTTATGCCGATAGAAATTATTTTCTTGGCGATCCTGATTTTGTTAAAATTCCAAAAATAGAAATGCTTGATAAAACCTATTTGAACAATCTAATGAAGAGTTTCAATTGGGAAAAAGCAACCAAATCTTCAGAAGTTAGTCATGGTGAAATTTCGATTTCTGAAAGTAATGAAACTACACATTATTCAATTGTAGATGCTGTTGGAAATGCTGTTTCGGTTACCACAACATTAAATGGTGCGTATGGTTCTAAGTTATTTGATGATGAATTGGGATTTTTTTTTAACAATCAAATGGACGATTTTAGTGCCAAAACTGGAATTCCAAATTCGTATGGTTTGGTTGGAGCTAAAGCTAATGAAATTGCACCTCAAAAAAGAATGCTAAGTTCAATGACGCCAACAATTGTAGAAAAAAACGGTAAACTCTTTATGGTTTTAGGAACTCCTGGAGGTTCCACTATTATAACTTCTGTTTTACAAACCATATTGAATGTTTCTGAATTTAAAATGGGAATGCAAGAAGCTGTTAATGCGCCAAGATTTCATCATCAATTTTTGCCCGATGAAGTGTTGATTGAGCCAAATAGATTCTCAACTTTGATTTTAGAAAATCTTACTAAAAAAGGTTATAACATCAATGAAAAATCAGCACCAGTAATAGGAAAAGTAGATGCGATTTTGGTTTTACCTAATAAAAAACTAGAAGCTGGAGCAGATGCTCGTGGCGATGATAAAGCAGTTGGATTTTAATTAAGTTAGAAAGTTTGAATGTAAACCTATGAAAAACGTATTTTTTAACATTACATTATTTATATAATAGCTTAAAAATTAATAACTTTCACTATTAAATTTAAAATTTTAACGACATAGAAACATAGATTGCTAATATTAAATAGAATCTTCGATTTGGATAGATTATAGCTATGTGTAATTAAGTGCCTATTTATAATTTATTTTTCTATGTTTCTATGTGGTTAAAATCACATTTCACCTAGAAACGTAGTAAAAACAACTTTAGTTTCTTCTCCAAACATTTTTGGAGTTTCGTAAAAATATACCTTTTGAACAATTTTGGTTTTAGTAACTATTCCAGATTTCGTTCTTGAAACTGCATATTCTGTTTTCCAACTTTGATATTCAACAGCATCATATTCGCTTTCATCTGAAACTGAGAATAAAATTGGTTCAGAAATCAAAAGCTTCTGAATAAACTGTTGCAACGGAATTCTATCTAAAGAATTCGAAGTAAAATCAATAACCATTGCATTAGAATTTTGAAACAATAAATTGATGTTTTTAACAACTTCTTTTTTCAAATCATCATTCAATTTGGAATCGGTAAGCATCTGAAAATAAGAAAACAAATCTTCGACTTTAGTTTTAGAATTTTCTTGATAAGCATTCAAAACTTTAGCAGAAAATCTTTTATTTAATGTCATTTCAGTTGCAACTTTCTTTTTTTTAACACTTTCATTCATTGATGATTGCCCTTCGACAAAAAAGCTACTTAAAAAAACAACTATAAATAATAAATTTTTACACATTTTACTCTTGTTTAATTCTAATGAACTGAATTTTATCAGTAGCATCGTTTTTAATTTCAACAATTTTCATCTTTTTTAATGAAGCAGTTGGTACAATCAACTTTTGTGAAAACTCATTTTTGTTGAAATATTCTGCACCCAAATCGTCTTTCAACATCACAATAACTTCCAAATTATCTGATAATATTTTGTTCAATTGTTCTTTTCGAGTTTGCCAATCTTTAATGTCTGATAACATAAATGCTTTGAGCATCATGGCATAATCATCTGGTTTTAAATCAATTTTATCAAATTGCAAAATGGTTTTATTAGAATTCAAATTGATAGTTTTGGTTTTGTAAAACGGACTTTTAATAACTAATTTCGATTTTGTATTATCATTTGAAACTTGAACTTTTCCTTCTTTTACTTCTAATTCTTTCTTTACTGAATCTTTTACTTCAAAAACTTTAACTTCTTCAGCATTGACTTTTTCATTCGTATATTCATTATTTAGCTGAATTGTTTTGGGTTTTGATTCTTCTTTTTTACTCAAAAACACAACTAACAAAACCATTGGAACTATTAATGAGAATAAAAACCATTTTTTAGATGTTCTCGATTTTTCTGAATGAGTAAGTTCAATTGTTTGAACATTTTTTTCTTCAAATGTAAATTCATCCCAACCTGAAAAACCTACAAATTCCGACAGAATATTCAGCATATCTTTTCGCGGAATCTTGTTGTTGGTTTCGGGTTTTAAATGAGTGTAAATCCATTTCTCACTTATCGTTTGCTTACATTTTTCCTCAATTAAACCTATCAGATTTTGAATATCCTGCGAACTAAACGTCTTCCAAGTTCCTTGAAAAAAAAGATGATGCTCTTGATATTTCAAAAGCACTTTTTGTTTCAATTCCTGAAAATGTTCAAGTTCTGTCATTCTAATAATTGGATTCAAAAGTAAAGTTACAAATTGACATTTCTACTGAAAATCAACTGTAAAAGTGCTGTAAATGTAACTAAAAATCTTTACAGTTAATTGAAAGTCGTTTTACCAAACCAACTTTGAAAAGCGAGACTATCATTGCATCATTAATTTTAAAAACATAAAAAATGAACACAAAAATTTTAACAACAATCGCTCTTACAATTGCATTAAACTTTGCTAACGCACAAGACATGGGAAATGCCGAATATCAGAAAAAAGGAAACGCTGATTACGGAAATGGCGCATACGGAAATGGTGGTTACACCGTAAATCGAGTAAATACAATCCAAACCACAACAAGCAATCAAGACGAAATGGTATTGACAATTAAAGGAATTTTTAACGAACGAGCAACTTCACAAATTGCAACATTTGCTGTTCTTCAATTAGGAAAAACTGCCGAAGAAGCAACCAACTTAATTGATGAAAGAATTGGAAATGTCATGAAAGAATTAGCACTTTACAACAAAGAAATTGTGGTTGAAACCGATATGATTTCATTTGTACCAACCTATGATTATGCTGTTGAGAAAAAGATTTTTAATCCAAAAACATACAATGAAAAACCATCAGGATTTGAATTGAAAAAGAACATCTTAATCAAATTTAAAAACAATAATGATTTTGATAAAATTCTTTCAATTTGTGGTAAAAATGAAATTTATGATATCGCAAAAGTTGATTATGTAACCACCAATTTTGACCTTGTTAGAAGTGCAATGCAAAAGAAAGCATTAGAAGTTTTTAAAGATCAAATGGCAAATTATTCCTTGATTATGAATACTGATTTGAACAAAAAAGAGAAAATACTTCAAGAAGGTTTTAATGTAATTTATCCGATGGAGAGTTATAGAAGTTATCAAGCTTATTCGCAAGCCAATGCAAATTTTGACCCGAAAAGTGAAGTAAATGTGATAAAGAAAAACACGACTCAGTATTATAACCAAGCTTTAGTCAAAGACCATAATTTTGTCATGAATCCTGATATTACTGAACCAACTATTCAGGCATTTTATGACATCACAATTCGAATTAAACTTAAAGAAGATCAATTGCCAAAAAACACAATTATAAGAAACAATCGTTATTATATTATTACGGCTGGCGGAGATATTAAATTGTTGAATTTGTAGTTTTTAACTATTTAACAATCTGCCATATTTACAGCTATGGCTAAGCCGCCCTCAGATGTTTCTTTGTATTTTGAATTCATATCTTGGGCGGTTTTCCACATTGTTGCAATAACTTTATCCAAAGGAACTTTTGCATTTTTTGCATCCGTTTGCATGGCTAATTCGGCTGCATTAATTGCTTTTATTGCTCCCATAGTATTGCGCTCTATACATGGTATTTGCACCAAACCACCTACTGGATCGCATGTCATTCCTAGATGATGTTCCATCGCAATTTCGGCGGCCATCAAAACTTGTGCTGGACTTCCACCCATAACTTCGGTCAAAGCAGCGGCAGCCATGGCGCTAGAAACTCCAATTTCGGCTTGACATCCTCCCATTGCAGCAGAAATAGTAGCTCCTTTTTTAAAAATGCTCCCAATTTCGCCGGCAACCATCAAAAATTGTTTAATTTCTTTTTCGCCTGCTGCATGATTCTCTATAACCAAGTAATACATTAAAACTGCAGGAATAACACCTGCGCTTCCATTAGTTGGTGCTGTGACGACTCTTCCTAAAGCCGCATTAACTTCGTTTACAGCAAGTGCAAAACAAGAAACCCATTGTAAAATTTGGCGAAATTTAACTTCTGTTTTCCTAATCTCGTCTAGCCACGATTGCGGAGAATTGTAATTTGCTAATCCTATTAATCCTTGATGCATATCAAAAGCACGCCTACGCACATTTAATCCTCCTGGCAGTATGCCTTCACTGTGACAACCTATGTAAATACACTCAAGCATCGTTTCCCAAATACGCATTAATTCAGAATTTATTTCAACTTCTGTACGCATTGATTTTTCATTTTCATATACAATTTCAGAGATTAATTTATTTTCTGAAATCGTATATTGAAGCAATTCGGATGCATTTTCAATCGGGAATGGAAAAGCACATTTAATTGCCATCTTTTTTTTGGCATTTATTCGCTCCTCTTTCACCACAAAACCGCCACCAATAGAATAAAATGTAGAAACATATTGATTTCCATTTTTTAAGTACGCAGTAAACATTAGTCCATTAGCATGAAATGGTAGAAAATTTTTGTTGAAAATAATATCTTGTGAAAAATGAAACGGAATTATAAAATCATTTCCTAATTTAATTTCGTTTGTTTTTTTTATAATTCCAATAATTTCTGAAATGGATTGTATAGCAATAGTCTCAGGATCTTTACCACTTAAACCCAGCATAATAGCCAAATCTGTAGCATGACCTTTTCCCGTTAACGAAAGTGAACCATATAAATCGACAGTAATACGATTGACATTTAAAAATATTTCTTCAGATTTTAATTCTGATAAAAAACGTTCTGCGGCTCGCCAAGGACCCAGCGTATGAGAACTTGAAGGCCCAACTCCAATTTTGAGCATGTCAAATACAGAAATACATTCTTCCATGAATTTTATCGTTTTAGTCGGACAAATATAGGTTAAACAAATTCAAAGATTTATAGAAAAAACGGAACAGATATAAAAAAAATATTGAGTTTAATTGTTAGAATTTCTAAACGTTTTATGTATTTTTCGTTTATGATTCGACTGACGTAAACTCTTATTGCCAGAAATAACACTGATGTTTCCATCAATTTCCATGATGGCCAGTTTAACTTCTTTATAACTTTCTATTCCGTGTTCTCGAATTACCTCATCGAGTTCGTTTGAAGATATTTCTAATTTTGTTAACTCCTTAAAATCAATAATACCATCATGAATTAAAATAACTGGTTTTTCTTGAATAAAATTACGAAATCCATCATACTTAAACATCAACTTTTTTAATATATAATTGAGTAAAAATAATACAAGAGCAGCAACTAAACCTCCTTGCAATGACGAATTACTTCCAACCATAGCATTTTGAACAGCATTACTGATTAATAAAATTAAAATTATATCGGCAGTATTAAGCTGTGACAACTCTTTTTTTCCGAATAATCTAATGGCGATTACCATAAAAAAATACACTGCAGCACTCCTAATGATTATTTCTAAATAAGGATTTATCATTGTAAAATTTTGTTATAATTTAAAAATTATTTAAATCTAATTCCATTTAAAATTTTTTTCAATTGCTTTAATCATCTCACCTGCAATATCCTTATTTGTAGCTCCTTCAATACCTTCAAGACCTGGTGATGAATTTACTTCAAGTAATAATGGCCCTTTTGAAGACCGAATAATATCTACACCTGCTACTTTTAAGTCCATAGCTTTTGCCGCTTTTATTGCAATTCTTTTTTCTTCTGCTGTTGGTTTTATAACACTTGCAGTTCCACCTAGATGAATATTTGCTCTAAATTCACCTGGAAGAGCTTCTCGTTGAATTGTTGCGACAACTTTGCCGTCGATAACAAATAATCTCAAATCTTTTCCGTTTGCTTCTTTAATAAATTCTTGAACTAATATATTAACATTCAAACTTTTAAAAGCGTTTATCACAGATTCTGCAGCCTTTTTAGTTTCTGCAAGTACAACACCTTTTCCTTGCGTTCCTTCGAGTAATTTTACTATTAATGGTGATCCACCTACCATTTTTATTAAATCATCAGTATCTAACGGAGAGTTTGCAAAACCAGTAGTAGGAATATCAACTCCATGATTAAGAAGTAATTGTAATGAATATAGCTTGTCACGAGATTGTGTAATTGCCGCAGCAGAATTTAAACAATATACTTTTAGAGCTTCAAATTGACGAGTCAAGGCGCATCCATAAAAAGTTATACTCGGACGAATTCTGGGAATAATGGCATCAAATTTATCTAGAATACGTCCCCCTCGATAATGAATTTCGGGAGTGTCTGCATCAAGCTTCATGTAACATTCTTTAATGCTTAAAAACTCCATTTGATGTCCACGCATCTCTCCAGCTTCTAGAATTCGTTTGTTGCTGTAAAGTGCAGGATTACTTGCTAAAAGTCCGATTCTAAGACCTGATTTGGTCTCATTTGCATTAACATATAATTGCTTTAAAGTTTCTAATGTTGGTTGTTCTAAAAGATACTTTTTTTCTGGATCAACTAAAATTCTGCCACTCATGGCTTCACGACCCAACAACATTCTAAAACCCATTGAGTCTCGGTTTGTCAAAGTCATTTCAATCGACCAAATAATATCGCCAATTTTAAGATTTGTTTGAATAACATAACGTTGTTCCCGAAATCCACTTGAACTTTTTACTATTCGTTTATCTACTAATAGTGCTTCACAATGAATTACTGTTTTTAGATTATTTTGAATAGGATTAATGTCAAATTTAACCCAGTTGACGTCATCTTTTTGAAAGGGTGCAATATTAATTGCATGAAGTGCAGATGTTTTTGCTCCTGAGTCTACTCTCGCTTTTATGGCAGGAATTCCTAGTTGAGGAAAAGAACACCATTCTTCTGAACCTAAAATTATTTTATTTTCATTCATAAATGTTTAAAAAAAATTAAACCACTAAAAAATCAAAGTGTTAAGCTATACAAACTTAACTTTTTAATTTATTAATGGTTAAAATGTTTAAA
Source organism: Flavobacterium sp. (assembly GCA_025351785.1). Lineage (GTDB taxonomy): Bacteria > Bacteroidota > Bacteroidia > Flavobacteriales > Flavobacteriaceae > Flavobacterium. Next base: position 18,247 of record JANXVF010000015.1, on the reverse strand, counting down.
TTATTTATTTTAATTTAGTGGTTTTTCCGCTTTTTGAACTTTTACAATCAACTCCTGCGAGTTATCATCTAAATCTATAAAAATCTCATCACCTGTACTTATTTTAGATGTTATAATCTCTTCTGCTAAAGCATCTTCAACATATTTTTGAATGGCTCTTTTTAATGGACGAGCGCCAAACTGTCTATCAAAACCTTTTTCAGCAATAAACGATTTTGCTTTGTCTGATAAATCTAAATTATAACCTAATTCTTTTACTCTTAAATATAATTTTTTTAATTCTATTTCTATAATAACATCAATATCATGTTTTTCTAAAGCATTGAAAACTATCACATCATCGATACGATTTAAAAATTCTGGAGCAAAAGTTTTCTTCAAAGCATTTTCTATAATTCCTTTAGAGTTATCATCAGCATTTGCAATTCGAGCTGCAGTGCCAAAACCGACTCCTTGTCCAAAATCCTTAAGTTGACGTGCTCCTACATTTGAAGTCATAATAATGATAGTATTTTTAAAATCTATTTTGCGACCTAAACTATCGGTTAAATAACCATCGTCTAATACTTGTAACATCATATTAAAAACATCGGGGTGTGCTTTTTCTATTTCGTCTAGAAGTACCACACAATATGGTTTTCGACGAACTTTTTCAGTCAATTGTCCTCCTTCTTCATATCCTACATATCCTGGAGGTGCACCTATAAGTCTTGAAATAGCGAATTTTTCCATATATTCACTCATATCAATTCTTATTAAAGCGTCTTCTGAGTCAAATAACTCTTTTGCCAATACTTTTGCCAATTGGGTTTTACCTACTCCTGTTTGTCCTAAAAAAATAAATGAACCTATTGGTCTGTTTGGATCTTTTAATCCTGCACGATTTCGCTGGATTGAACGAGCAATTTTTAACACAGCTTCATTTTGACCTACAACTTTACGTTGCAATAATTCAGGCAAATTTGCAAGTTTGTTACTTTCAGTCTGTGCAATTCTATTTACAGGAATTCCTGTAATCATAGATACAACATCGGCAACATTGTCTTCGGTGACTTGAATTCTGTTGTTTTTAGAATCTTCTTCCCATTGCTCTTGTGCAATTGCTAGATCTTTTTCTAACTTTTTTTCGTCATCTCGAAGTTTTGCTGCTTCTTCATATTTTTGTCTTTTTACAACTGTATTTTTTTGTTCTCTTACCTCTTCTAACTGTCGTTCTAAATCTAAAATTTGTTTAGGAACATCAATATTTGTAATGTGAACTCGCGATCCAGCTTCGTCTAAAGCATCTATAGCTTTATCTGGCAAAAATCTTTCGGACATGTATCGATCTGTTAGTTTCACGCAAGCTTCAATTGCTTCATCTGTATAAGTTACATTATGATGATTTTCATACTTATCTTTAATATTATGAAGAATTGTTATTGTTTCTTCAACAGAGGTTGGCTCTACAATAACTTTTTGAAAACGTCTTTCGAGTGCACCATCTTTCTCGATATATTGTCGATATTCATCAAGAGTTGTAGCACCAATACACTGTATTTCGCCTCTTGCCAATGCTGGTTTAAACATGTTTGATGCGTCTAACGAACCCGTGGCTCCACCTGCTCCAACAATTGTGTGAATTTCGTCTATAAAAAGAATAATATCATCATTTTTTTCAAGTTCGTTCATCACAGCTTTCATTCGCTCTTCAAATTGACCACGATATTTTGTGCCAGCGACTAAACTCGCTAAATCTAATGTTACAACGCGTTTGTTAAATAAAGTTCTAGAAACTTTCTTTTGTATAATTCTAAGTGCTAAACCTTCAGCTATTGCCGATTTTCCTACACCAGGCTCACCTATTAATAGTGGGTTATTCTTTTTTCTTCGACTTAAAATTTGTGAAACACGCTCAATTTCTTTTTCTCGACCTACAACTGGATCAAGTTTTCCATCTTCAGCCATTTCGGTTAAATCACGACCAAAGTTATCCAAAACAGGAGTCTTAGATTTTTTATTTGATTTGTTTGCTGGTGTATTAAAATTATCACCTTTAACGCTGTCATCCTGTCCTGAATCTTCGTTATAGGCCTCATTTTTAGGTAAATTTTCTAAAAATTCTTCATCTCTTGGTGTCATATCTAAATAATGTTCTTTGGCCACTTCATAATCTATTTTTAGTTTATTAAGGAGCTTTGTGGTTGGGTCGTTTTCATTTCTCAAAATACAAAGTAGTAAATGAGCAGTACTTATAGATGAACTCTGAAAAACTTTTGCCTCTAGAAATGTAGTTTTTAGAGCTCGTTCGGCTTGACGCGTTAAATGTAAATTTTTTTTATCTATGTTGAGTTCTAAAACTGGATTTGGTGGACTCAAAACTTCGACTTTGCGTCTCAAATAATCTAAATCGATAGATAAACTATTTAATATTGAAATAGCCTTTCCATTTCCGTCTCTCAAAATTCCAAGCATTAAATGTTCTGTACCAATAAAGTCGTGACCTAGGCGCAATGCCTCTTCTTTACTATATGTGATTACGTCTTTTACTCTTGGCGAAAAATTATCATCCATCTTTTATAATTTAATATTGTAAATTTAGTGTTTTCATTTTAATAATTACAAAAATCATTCCTACAATTTATCATGTCAGTATTTTGACAAAAAATATTTAAATAGATTAAGATTTGAAAATTATTAATATAACATCATTAAATTTGTCAATAAAAATAATTCACATTTAAATTTCAAAATTAAGATTCTTGAAAGTTTAATATTGAATATTGTACAATTAAAAATATTTATTTCTTATTTGGCAATCTATTTTATTACAAAAATCTGTTAGTAAAAATATTCAAATCTCAAAATTGAAAAACTTTATAAATTTAGAATCAAAAACAAATCAAACAAATATGTTTTAAAAAATATACTAAATGATTTGTTACATCGGGGTTAAAAACTTTTAAACAATTTCTACAAATAAAAATACGAAAATTTATTAACAAAAGTTTTCAACAGAAAAACACTCGTTTTAATTCCAGTTTGTATAATTGGAATTCCAATAATTAGGTTTTGTCGTTTATCTTAAAATTAATTTAATCAATATTGTATTTTAATTTTTATTAGATAAATAAAAATTCTAATTACAACTATTTTTGTTAATAAATCATTCAAATAAGTAACCAAAAAGAGTTTTAAAAATTCTAAAAAAGTGTATCTTGCGCGGTACAATTTAAAAATAATTTATTTAAAATTTAATATATATGTCTGACGGAGAAAAGTTAATTCCAATTAACATTGAAGACGAAATGAAAACAGCATACATCGATTATTCGATGTCGGTTATTGTATCTAGAGCTTTACCAGATGTGAGAGATGGTCTAAAACCAGTTCACAGACGCGTGCTATATGGAATGTATGATTTGGGAGTTTTTTCTAATAAAGCCCACAAAAAATCCGCAAGAATTGTTGGAGAGGTTTTAGGAAAGTATCATCCTCACGGAGATACTTCGGTTTATGATGCCATGGTTAGAATGGCTCAAGAATGGAGTTTGAGATATTTACTTATTGACGGTCAAGGAAATTTTGGTTCTGTCGACGGCGATAGTCCAGCTGCAATGCGGTATACTGAAGCAAGAATGAAAAAAATGTCAGAAGACATAATGGCAGATATCGACAAAGAAACGGTTGACTTTAAACTTAACTTTGATGATACGCTATACGAACCAACTGTTATGCCAACTCGAGTTCCTAATTTGCTCATAAATGGAGCCTCAGGAATTGCAGTAGGAATGGCTACTAATATGGCTCCTCATAATATCACTGAAGTTATTGATGGAACTTTAGCTTATATAGATAATAACGAAATAGAAATTGATGAATTAATAACATACATAAAAGCACCCGATTTTCCAACTGGTGGTATAATTTATGGAATGGAAGGCGTTCGTGAAGCATTTAAAACTGGCCGTGGACGAATTGTAATGCGAGCAAAAGTAGGATTTGAAGAAGCAAATAATAAAGATGTTATTGTTGTTACTGAAATTCCTTATCAGGTTAATAAAGCAGAAATGATAAAAAAAACTGCAGATTTAATAAATGATAAAAAAATAGAAGGAATTTCGAATATTCGAGATGAGTCTGACAGAACTGGAATGCGAATAGTTTACGAACTAAAGCGAGACGCAGTACCAAACGTAGTTTTAAATACACTATATAAATTCACACAATTACAATCCTCTTTTAGTGTAAATAATATTGCACTAGTAAAAGGTCGTCCACAAATGTTGAATGTTAAAGACATGATTCACTATTTTGTGGAACATCGTCATGATGTAGTAGTGAGAAGAGCACAGTATGAATTACGAAAAGCAGAAGAAAGAGCCCATATTCTTGAAGGTTTAATAATTGCATCAGACAATATTGATGAAGTAATAAAATTAATAAGAAGTTCTAAAGATGGTGAAGAAGCCAGAGGAAAATTGATAGAACGCTTTAAATTGTCAGAAATTCAAGCTAGAGCAATTGTAGAAATGCGACTGCGTCAATTAACAGGATTAGAACAAGATAAACTTCGCGCCGAGTACGAAGAAATCATGAAATTGATTCAAGGTTTGAAAGATTTATTAGCCAGTAAAGAATTAAGAATGGCTTTAATAAAAGAAGAGTTAATCGAAATTAGAGAAAAATATGGAGATGCGCGTCGCTCTGTTATAGAATATTCTGGTGGCGATGTTTCTATCGAAGATTTAATTGCCGATGAAAATGTTGTTATTACAATCTCGCACGCAGGTTATATAAAACGAACTAATTTGACAGAATATAAAACTCAAAACCGTGGTGGTGTTGGTCAGAAAAGTGCGGGTACAAGAGATCAAGATTTCTTAGAACACATGTATGTAGCTACAAATCACCAGTATATGATGTTTTTTACTCAAAAAGGAAAATGTTTCTGGATGCGTGTTTATGAAATTCCCGAAGGTAGCAAAACTGCAAAAGGAAGAGCTTTACAAAATCTTATTAATATTGAGCCAGACGATAAAGTAAAAGCTTTTATATGCACCCAAGATTTAAAAGATAAAGATTACATTAACAGCCATAATCTTATAATGGTTACTAAAAAAGGGCAGGTTAAAAAAACATCTCTAGAGAAATATTCTAAACCAAGAATTAATGGAGTAGCCGCAATTACCATAAAAGATGGTGACGAATTATTAGGAGCCAAACTAACTGACGGAAATAGTCAAATTATTTTGGCTGTAAAATCGGGTAAACTTGTTCGATTTGAAGAAACAAAAACGCGTCCAATGGGTCGAACGGCATCTGGAGTTCGAGGTATAATTTTAAAAGACGAGACTGACGAAGTTATCGGCATGGTATCTGTAAACGACATGAACAGCGAAATTCTAGTAGTAGCTGAAAATGGTTACGGAAAAAGATCTTCGTTAGACGAATATAGAATCACAAATCGTGGAGGAAAAGGTGTGAAAACATTAAACATAACCGAAAAAACTGGGAAACTAATTTCTATTAATTCAGTAACTGATGCTGACGATTTGATGATTATTAACAAATCTGGATTAACAATACGAATGGCTGTTGAAGATTTAAGAGTAATGGGAAGAGCCACGCAAGGAGTTAAACTTATCAATATTAAAGGAAACGATTCTATAGCAGCAGTAACAAAAGTTATGAAAGACGATGTTGCAGAAGTTATTGTAGACGAAGATGGAAATGTTATAGAAACAGAAACTATTGAACGTGTAAAACCCGTATTAGAAATTCTAGAAGATGATGGAACTCCAGAGGAAGAGGAGGACGATGATGATATTGTAGAAGAAGATACTGACGAGGAAGAATCAGACGATGATGACTCAGATGATGACCTTTAATTTATAAAACGATTTTTTAAATAAAAACCATATTTCTTAATGTTCACATTAATTTAGTATGGTTTTTGTTTATTTTGAAAATAATTAACTAAAAAATAAATATATGAATACTAAAAAATTTCTTGTAACTGCAACTTTATTTATTGTATCAGTAACATTTGCTCAAAAAGAAGAGTTAAAAGCATTGAAAAAAATATATGCAAAAGATGAAATAAAAGGAACTGATTTGTCAGATTATAAATCATTATTGACAAAAGTAGAACCACTTGCAACCGAAGAAGGTGATAAAATTTATACAAATTTTTATAAAGCAATGTTACCCGTTTTAGAGTTAAATGCACTTGATAAAAATACACCCGCATTACAAGCTCAAATGATTGTGGCTAAAAATTTAAGTCCTGCATCAATTTCAAATTTTGAAAAAGGACTTAACGCTACACTTGATTATGAAAAAAAAACAGGTAAAAAAATTCAAACTGATGATATTTTAGAAACTATAACATCATATAAACCTGAACTTTTAAATATTGCAGTTAGATTAGGAAATGAAAAAAAATACAAGGAATCGTCAGAAATTTTATACTCAATATACAAACTAGATAAAAAAGATACTGAGAAATTATATTTTGCAGCAAATTATGCTTTAAATGCCGAAGATCATGATAAAGCACTACAGTATTATCAAGAGCTAAAAAGTATAAATTATACAGGAGAAGGCACAACATATCTTGCAAATAACAAAGCAACTGGTAAAGATGAAACCTTTGCCACAAAAGCTGAAAGAGATAAATTAGTATTATTAGGAACTCATTCTAATCCAAAAGAAGAAAAAAATGCATCAGTTAAAGGTGAAATTTATAAAAATATTGCGGCATTATTAGTTCAAAAGGGTCAAAATGAAGAAGCAAAGGCAGCGATGATCGAAGCTAAAAAAGAAAACCCAAAAGATACTTCAATAATTCTTGCTCAAGCCGATTTATTGTACAAATTAAAAGATATGGAAGGCTATAAAAAAACAATAAATGAAGCTCTTGCCATAAATCCTAACGATGTTGATTTAATTTTTAATTTAGGAATTGTGAGTGCAAGTTCAAATCAGTTTGCAGATGCTGAGAAGTATTATGAAAAAGTAATTGAATTAAAACCAGATTATGTAAATGCTTATATTAATCTTGCAGATTTAAAGTTAAAGCCTGATGCTAAAATTGTAGAAGAGATGAATAAACTTGGCAACTCAGAAAAAGATTTGAAGCGTTACAATGTAATTAAACAAGAACGTCAAAACCTGTTTAATAGTGCTTTACCTTTATTAGAAAAAGCACATCAACTTGATAAATCGAATGATGTTATCAAACAAAATTTGAAATCAGTATATAGCTTTTTAGAACTTACAGAAAAGGTAAAAGCCTTAAAAAACGAATAATTAATTTGATATTTCAACACAAAAAAAGCGATTTTCAATAGTGAAAATCGCTTTTTTACAATCTATTAAACTATATTTTTACAGTCCAACCAAAAGTGTCATCTGCAATTTTATATTGAATATTTGTCAATTTTTCTTTTAAATTCTGAGCAAAAGAATTTTGAATTTTTGGTAATTCGTAATATACATCTTGAAACGAAAATCCAACTATTGGGTTTACTACTGCTGCAGTACCAGCTCCAAAAATTTCTTTAAGCGATCCATCTTTAGATGCATTTACAAGTTCATGAACTAAAAGTGATCTAATTTCAACAGATATGCCTTCTTTTTTCGCAATATCTATAAGACTTTTTCTAGTTACACCATCTAAAATACGTTCACTGGTTGGGGCAGTTATCAAAGTATCATTTATTCTAAAAAACACATTCATAGTACCAGCTTCTTCTAATTTGGTATGAGTTGCATCATCAGTCCAAATGATTTGTTGAAAACCTTTTTCATTTGCAAGTTTAGTTGGATAAAACTGAGCAGAATAATTTCCGGCAGCTTTTGCAGCACCAATTCCACCATTAGCAGCACGACTAAAATGTTCAGCAATAATAACCTTTACTTCGCCAGAATAATAAGATTTTGCTGGTGATAAAATAATCATAAATCTATATTGCGTAGATGGCTGAGCAATTACTCCTGCACCAATAGCTATCATAAAAGGTCTTATATAAAGAGTGTTGCCCAAACCTTTTTTAACCCAGTTTTTTTCGATATTTAAAATCGTTTTTAATCCTTCAATAAAAACACTTTCTGGAACTTCTGGCATAGCCATCCTTTTTGCAGAATTATTAAATCTATGAAAGTTTTCATCGGGTCTAAAAAGCCAAACCTCATCATTTTCATCTTTGTAAGCCTTCATCCCTTCAAAAATTGCTTGACCATAATGAAAAACTTTAGCTGATGGATCAATCATGAATGGCTCATATGGCTTAATTATTGGTTTTTGCCAGGCATTATCTTTAAAATCACATTGTAACATATGATCAGTAAAAACATTTCCAAATGCCAAATTTTCAAAATCAACAGTGTCTATTTTTGAGGATAAAGCAGTAACTATATCGATTTCGAGTGTAGTATTTAAACTCATTTAAAAAAATGGAATTAATAAAAGTAAAATGTAAATTATTTTAAATCAATAGTTTACAAAATATTTTTTAAGTTAAAATTATAATTTTATTGTTCAGCTAAACTACTACAAAATTATATGTAATTTTATAATTATTTAGCATTAAATATTTGTTTTTTAAATTCTTTTAAAAATGAACTAAAATTTAATTTTGATTGGCTTTGGTCTAAAATATATATTTATTTTTTAACCACATAGAGCCATAGATTATACTTCTGAATAAGAAAATTTTAGAAATATATTTTTTCACATAGCTATCAATTCTATGTAAAGCGAAGCTCTTTTAAAGGATATTTTTTCTATGTTTCTTTGTGGTTACATATATTTATTAGGCTAAAGCCTTTTGATTAAAAAAAAATTAAAAAAAAAGAAAAGTTTTTAAGGGTTTGCTTTTAGTAACTTATTATTTTTGTAAAAACATTTACTATCATGAAAAAAATAAACATTATAATAATTATTGGATTTTTACTTGCAAATTTTGGAGCTTTCTCTCAAACAGTTTCTAAAATTAAAAATAGTAAACTTTCATTCAATGAAAAAGAATATTCTTTATTTGGAGAAAAATTTGCATTAAATAATGTCCTTACAAAAGAACAAATGCTAAAAAAATATAAAACTTTAAAAAAGGGTGACTCAATTGCAGTTAAATTTACTTCAAACATAAAAGAAGTTTGCAAAAAAAAAGGATGTTGGATGCAAATGGATTTGGGAAATAAAAGTCAATCATTTGTGAGATTTAAAAATTATGGTTTTTTTGTACCGTTAAACGCTTCAAACTCTGACGGAATAGTGTCTGGGATTGCGTTTGTAGATATGGTTTCTATCGAAGAATTAAAGCATTATGCAAAAGATGCAGGTAAATCGAAAGAAGAAATAAATAAAATAAATAAACCAGAAATAACTTATGCTTTTAAAGCATCGGGTGTTTATATAAAAAAATAATTATTTTTTCATGGCAAAATTTTTATACAGCTTATGCGTCCTTGTTTTATTTTTTTCATGCCAAAATAAGGATAATATTGATAAAATAAAAAAATCTGAAAAAACTGAAAAAAAGTTTATAATGTATCAATTGTCAGAAATGGCGTTGTTGATGGAGCAAATGTATGTTGAAAATCAGAGATTGAAAATTAGAATTGAAAAAGGAGAAGTTGCAGGTAGTTATCCTGAATATTTTAATAAAATTTTTGTTTCAAAATTTACCGACGAATCTGATAATGATTCTTTTTTTAAAACCAACGCCACTCATTTTATTGAAGTTCAAAAAAAGTTATATTCAGACCCAAATAATGTAAAACAGAATTATAACAATGGTATAAATTCATGCATTACATGTCATAAAGGAAAATGTGGTGGCCCTTTGACCAAAATAAAAAAATTGTTAATCAAATAATTGATGCAACGCGAAATAAAGCTAACCTCTGATGGATCAACCACTATTTATTTGCCTGAAATAAACGAAAGTTACCATTCTAAACATGGTGCAATTCAGGAGGCAAATCATGTTTTTATTAAAAACGGATTCAACGTGTTTGATCAATGTTCAATCTCTATTCTAGAAATTGGATTTGGGACTGGGTTAAACGCTTTAGTTACTTTTTTAGAAGCAGAAAAAAACTCAAAAATCATTAATTATACTGGTGTTGAAGCTTTTCCTGTAGATTATGATGAGGCGTTACAAATGAATTATGTGTCTCAATTAAATGCTCCAAAATTAGATTTAGTTTTTAAAAAAATTCATCAATGTTCATGGGAAGTTCCTAATGAAATTGCAACAAATTTTTTCTTAACAAAACAAAAAAAGAAATTTGAAGAAATTGAAGAGTACGAAAAATATGATTTAATATATTTTGATGCTTTTGCATTTTCTGTGCAACCCGAACTGTGGTCTGAATTTATATTTAAAAAAATGTACAATGCATTGAAACAAAATGGAATTTTAGTTACTTATGCATGTAGAACTTCAATCAAAAATGCTATGTTATCGTCAGGATTTTCCGTAGAAAAAATGCCTGGTGCACCAGGAAAGCGTGAAATGTTGCGGGCTTTCAAATAGTAGAATAATAATTATGGTAATTTTAACTATTAAATATATTTGCGAATTGTTTAATTAATTACTTTTGATAAACAAATGTTAAATTAATTTTTTATACAACAGTATTTATTTATGTCTAGATTAATTTATGATTATTCAAAATCTGTTTTAGAAAGAGTAAGTTTTGATACCAAACTTTTTTGTAAAGAATTAGAAAAAGCCATCAAAATGCTTTTACCTTTTGAAATTGAAGAATTAACAATCTGGTTGCTCAATTTCACTAAAGAAAAACCAGAGTTAAGGCAATGTTTACTGATTATCAATAAATAAAACTAAAAGGAACTTAAACGGTTCCTTTTTTATTTAAATTTTTTTATATTGTAAGAAAAATTATATATAAATATATTAAATTAGTAAATTATCGTGTAAATCTGCATTTAATCGGTTTTATTTATTTTAAAAATTTGGTATTATAATTTCATTTATATAAATTTGAATTCTATTAATAAAAGATAACCCCTAAATCTTAAATTATGTCAAGAATGATGTATGACTACACTAAATCAGAGTTAGAAAGTGTTAGCTTTGATCCCGATCGATTTAAAAGACAGCTGAGAAAAGCTGTTAAATGTTTACTTCCTTATGAGATAGACCAACTTCATGTTTGGTTATCATATTTTACAACTAATAAGCCCGAACTGAGGAGTTGCCTCACTGAAATGAATACTATCAATAGAGGTGTAGCTTAATTTGTTTAAACAATTTTAATAAAGGAGTTTTAATACTCCTTTTTTTATATCTATTTATTTGGTTTTGGACTTATTATTTGAACGTTTTGAAAAACAATAGCTCCTTTTACAACTCCAGCAATTGTAGCTCTTAATGCATCAATTATATGAATTTTAAGTTCAGTTTTTGGATAAATCAAACTCACTTCTCGTGCAGGTTTTGGTTCTTTGAAGTGGCGCAACTTTAGTTTATTCTTTTCACTCAAATCCAAAGTATGCAAAAAAGGTAACAAAGTTATACCAAGACCTTCATCTGCAAGTTTTATTAAAGTTTCGAAGCTTCCACTTTCAAGTTGAAAATTTGTTTTATCCTGAGATGCATTATTTTTACATAAATTTAAAATACCATCTCTAAAACAATGTCCGTCTTGTAATAATAGAATTTCATCTAAATTTAAATCGTTTACTTCAATTTCAGTTTTTTTAAAATTAGAGTGATTTTCAGGAATGTAAGCCATGAAAGGTTCAAAATAAAGTACTATTTCTTTAATTTTATCTTCATTTAGAGGCGTCGCTGCAATTGCTGCATCGAGATGTCCATTTAAGAGTCGCTTGATAATTTCATCAGTATTCAATTCTTCAATGATGAGTTTAACTTTTGGATATTTTTTTATAAAATTATTTAAAAACATGGGCAAAAGAGTTGGTGTCACTGTTGGTATAATACCTAATCTAAACTCACCTCCTATGAAACCTTTTTGATGTTGTACAATATCTTTAATCCGATCTGCTTCGTTAACAATATTTTTTGCTTGATTCACAATTTTTTGACCAATATCTGTAAGTTGAATTGGTTTTTTACTCCGATCAAAAATCAAAATATCAAGTTCATCTTCAATTTTTTGAATTTGCATACTCAATGTAGGCTGTGTGACAAAGCATTTTTCGGCTGCAAGAGTAAAATTTTTATATTCTGCAACAGCTAATACATATTGTAGTTGTGTAATTGTCATTTTATAGTATTTGATTATGCAAATATAAAAACTATCAGAATAACTTATGACAACTAGGGCTTATTTATTCAACAATTTCTAAAGTTCCATCGGTCAATCGATAAAACATACCTACAATTTTAATTTCGTGTTTTGCTTCCATTTCTGAAAGTATGGTGCTTTTTTCTCTTATATCTTTTAATGCCAAACGCACATTATTTTCGGAAACACATTTTACAAACGCATCATTTTTAGAAGTTTTTTCACCAATAAAATCCTTACTCATCTCAACCGCAGGTTTAATTTTAGTTAACAAATTGGTTAAATTTCCAAGTTTAACATCATCGATTGCACCTTTAATTGCACCACAATGCTGGTGGCCCATAACAACTATTAGTTTTGCACCAGCAACTTTGCAAGCAAATTCCATACTTCCCAAAAGGTCTTGATTTATAAAATTACCAGCTACTCTACCTACAAATACATCACCTAATCCTTGATCAAAAACATCTTCCACGGGAACTCTGCTGTCTATGCAACTCAAAACCATAGCTTTTGGATATTGTCCTGGTGCTGATTTTTTTGCTTGTTCACTAAAATCTCTGTAGGTAATTGTACCGCTTTGAAAACGTTTATTGCCATTTATAAAATCTTGAAGAACTTCGTCTGGAGTGAGTCGTGCTTGTTCCTCTTTTGTCATTACATCTTTAATCACAATTTTAGATGGTAAAGCAGTTTCATTTTTTGTTATTTGAGTGCATGGTTTACAAGAAAACAACAAAATTGCTGTAATAGTTAGTGTAAAATATTTAATTTGATTTTTCATTTGAGTTGTTTTTTATTATTTAACAAGAGTAATTATGGCATAATATAAAGGTAACCCTATGGTTATGTTGAAAGGGAAAGTTACTGCTAATGCCATAGGTAAATAGAGTCCAGGATTAGCATTTGGAACTGCAATTTTCATCGCAGCAGGAACCGCAATATATGATGCGCTCGCCGCCAAGACTGAAAATATAAACCTATCACCAATTTCGGGTGTAATAAAACTACTCAAATATGCCACAACACATCCATTTATTAAAGGAATTACTAACGCAAAAAGAGTTGTAAACCAGCCATTTTTAATAAATTCAGATAATTTTTTACCACTTGTAATTCCCATATCTAACAAAAAAATAACTAGAAATCCTTTAAATAAATCGGTGGTAAAGGGTTTAATTCCTTCTGCTTGACTTTGATTTGCAACTAATCCAATAATCAAACTTCCTACAATTAATAATACACTACCGTTTGTAAAAGAATGCTTTATAATTTGAGGTAATTTAATGGTGTTTTCTTTATTAAACCAAGCTATTAACATTACGCCTACGATTATTGCAGGTGCTTCCATCATAGCCATTATTGCAACCATGTGACCATTAAATATAACTTTTTGAAATTCTAAAAATGAAACTGCAGTTACAAAAGTTACTGCACTTACAGACCCATAAGATGCGGCAATTGCACCCGCGTTTTCAATTCCTAATTTTTTCTTGAGGATAAAAAAAGTATAGAACGGAATTGAAACTGCAATGATAAACCCAAATAAAAATGCCCAAAGAATATCTATATTAAACTGGCTATGAGATAATTCTTGACCTCCTTTAAAACCTATTGAAAAAAGCAAATAAAGCGAAATAAATTTTGAGGATTGCGCCGGAATTTCTAAGTCACTTTTTAGTTGAACTGCAATTATACCGAGTAAAAAGAAAAGTAAAGCCGGACTTGTTAAATTGTCGAATAAAAGGTTTAAATTCATTTTTTGTGTTTTAGTTATTAAATTTTATTTTGTTTTTCTATAAGCTGAATTAAAATATCACTACTTATTTTCAATTCCATATTATTTTCTTTTGCAAATTCAATTAATGCCATAATTGAATTTCGAGTTTGTGAAAGTTGTTCTATTCTGTTTTCAGAAATAGAAAGATCTGTATTAAAACGAATTTTATTGCTAAAGGCTTCTAGATTGTGATAATCTATTTTGGCATTTATTAAATCCAGTAGAATTTTTTGCGCTTCCAACGGATTAAATAGACCTTCAATTAATTTATAGCTATGGTTTGTTTTCATAAATAATTTACCTTTAAATTTTATTTGGACAAATTTAGTGGTGCTAATTCATATATTTTTATTTATATTTGTTATAGTTTACATAAAATATATTTATGAATTATACGCTACATCAATTAAAACTTTTCACAAAAATCGTTGAAACAAAAAGCATTACTAAAACATCAGAAGATTTGTTTCTTACACAACCAGCAGTTTCAATTCAGTTGCGGAATTTTCAAAATCAGTTTGAAATTCCACTTACAGAAATTATTGGACGACAATTATATGTTACAGAGTTTGGGATAGAAATTGCTTCAATAGCAACAAAAATTTTAGAGGATGTAGCTGAAATTCAATATAAAACACTTGAATATAAAAATATTTTAGCTGGAAAATTAAAAATTTCGGTTGTTTCTACCGGTAAATATGTAATGCCCTATTTCCTGACTGATTTTCTAAAAAAATATCCAGATGTAAATTTATTAATGGATGTGACTAATAAACAAAAAGTTATAAAAAGTTTAGAAAAAAATGAGGTTGATTTTGCCCTAATATCTGTTATGCCCAACGATATTAAAATAGAATCTGAAGTTCTTCTCGAAAACAAACTTTTTTTGATAGGAAGTAAAAAAAATGATTTCAACACATCAGTTTCTACTAAAAATATAATTTCTTCGATACCATTAATTTATCGTGAAGAAGGTTCGGGAACTCGACATATAATGGAAAAATATTTTGAAAAAAATAATATAAAAACCAAAATGAAAATGCAGTTAACTTCTAATGAGGCAGTAAAACAAGCATTAATTGCAGGTTTAGGTTATTCGATAATGCCTTTAATAGGTTGTAAAAATGAATTAAACGATGACCAATTACAAATTATTCCAGTATCCGGATTTCCTATTAAATCTGATTGGAGGTTAATTTGGCTTAAAGATAAAGTTCAATCGCCTGTTGCAAAATCATATTTGAATTTTATTAAATTGAATAAAAAAGAAATTATTGATTCAAATTTTTCATGGATTTCAAGTTTCTAAATAAAAAGACTTAATATTGTATTTGATATATTTTTAAATATTCTAACTAAACTTATGAGCGATTTTTATAAAAAAATTATTGAAAACAATAAACAATGGGTTGAAGATCAACTAGCGTTGGATAAAGATTATTTCAAAGATTTATCAAAGGGTCAAAATCCGCCTTTATTGTGGATTGGATGTTCGGATAGTAGAGTTCCTGCCAATGAAATAATTGGTGCCAAACCCGGAGAAGTTTTTGTACACAGAAATATTGCTAATATGGTAGTTCATAGCGATATGAATATGCTTAGCGTTTTAGATTATGCTGTAAATGTATTGAAAGTAAAACATGTTTTAGTCTGCGGGCATTATGGCTGTGGAGGTGTAAAAGCTGCAATGGGAAATGACTCTATCGGGATTATTGATAATTGGATTCGACATATAAAAGATGTTTACAGACTGCACAATGTATATTTAAATTCTATTATAAATGAGGATGACCGCTTCAATAAGTTTGTAGAAATCAATGTAAAAGAGCAAGTTTTTGATTTAGCTAAAACATCAATAGTACAATCGGCTTGGCGAAACGGACAAGATTTAACTCTTCATGGTTGGGTTTATGGTTTAAACTCTGGCTATGTTACAGATTTAAATGTAAACATTAATTCTGATGTAGATTTAGATAAAGTGTATCAGCTTAAATTTTAATCTTCAAGATTTTCGTTAAAAGCTGATGGCAATAAGTGTGGTATAAATTTCACTAAAATTGGTAATAATAAAGAGCCACCTGGGAGTAAGAATATGGCTAATGATGGTATGGTTTTGCAAATATCTAATAATTGTTTTTTGACTTTCTTTTTTTCATCAGAACTTAAATCTTTACTCGTTGATTTTGCTAAAAGTTGCATCAATTCTTTGCTTTCAGAGATTTCCTTTATTAAACGTTTTTTATTTCTTTTTATCAAAAGTTGAACTCCAGAGGTAGTTTGATCATAAAAATGTTTAACAGGATTTGAGTAATTAAAATATTGAATTTTTGATTTATGGATAGTTATAAATTTATTACAATCGGTAATGCTATCTGTAACAAAATCTTCCGAAATATTCATCCTCTCTGCTAGTTTATATAAAAAATAAATTTCTTCATTTTCAACTTTACCATCATTCCAAATTGTTATTCCAGCTAAATCTATCAAATAAAAATACTCGAGACTATCAGTAAAATTCTCTAATTGCAAAGAATCTAACGTTTGAACTTTTATTTTCGTAAATTTTGTATATCGTAATGAAGTCTCAAAAAGTTTAATCATTAAATCATCATGTTGCGATTTTTGGGTTTTAACTTGTAACGAAAGTGAAACAATACTAATGATGGCTTGTTCTAATTTTTTTAAATATTTATTAGGAATCGAATCTTGCAATAAATATTTCCTAAAAGCTAAAACATCTACAAATAATAGCGCATTTGTTACAATATGAGAAAAGTTTTTGCTTATAATATCTTTATTCGTCTGAACCCTTTCATTTATTAAATATTCTAATTTTGAACTAGATGAAGGAGTAAGAATTTTTGATAAAAAATCAAAACTTTTAGAATTCATTTCATCATAAAATGAAACTGTTTTATCAATAAAATCAGGAGTTCTATCAGATTTTAAAGTATAGCAATATACATCATAGAGTGTTTTTAAAAGTGCAACTTTCGAGATTTCGTCAGATTTCCAATTTTCAATTTGTAGCGTGGGTTGA
This sequence comes from Flavobacterium sp., assembly GCA_025351785.1. Taxonomy (GTDB): domain Bacteria; phylum Bacteroidota; class Bacteroidia; order Flavobacteriales; family Flavobacteriaceae; genus Flavobacterium. The sequence continues at coordinate 1,160 of JANXVF010000015.1, read as the reverse complement.
CTGTTAATAGAAATTAAATGTCCATAAATAAAACCAGTTTGGCGAATTTGTTTGTAAAACGATAAACTATCAACAGTTTGGTTTTTAAACAAAGGTTTTTGTTCGATAAAATATTTATCAATCCAGCCGTTTGCCGATGGGTTTATCATAACTTCATTTTGTGATACAAAGCTATGTAAATTGAGTTTAATTATTGATTATTTTAATCAGGATTTGCCATAATTAAAAATAGTGCTGCATTAGAGTTTAGATATCTATTTTCTAATGCAATTTTTGAAAGTTGTGTACTTACCAGATTGTTTTCGCGTGAGTTTATCAAAAACATAGAACTCTCGCCAAATGTAAACAAGCGCTCCTCGGATGCTAACATTATATCAAAATCATCGACTAGTTTGGAAATTAATATGAGTTGCCTTTCTAGAGATTTTATTTCCGTTTGTTGCGCGTTTATTTTATTAGACAGTTGTAATCTCTGCAAATTTAATTCGAGTTGAGCGTCTTGAATTTTATACGTAGCCATTTTCAAACTTCCGCGTTCTTTTCTTAAAAATACAGGAAAATAAACATTCATTCCGATTTTGTAATTGTTAAAATTGGTTGTGTTAAAATAATTTGGTTCTGACAAATAATGATAACCTACATCTATTTTTGGCAATAATGAATTGGCTTTTAATTTTCGCTCAACATTTAAAATGTCTATTTTACTTTGTAGCGAATTGATTTTTGGGTGATTATCTATTGATGGATTTTCTTGCAATAATTCGTTGGTTTTTAATGTTTCTTGAATGGTTAATTCTAATTTTTGTTCTGGAATTATAGCTTCTTGCAATTCCATTGGGATATTATTATCTATCCAAAGAAAATTAGAAAGCTCGAGTTTTGCTTTAATTAATTTTAATTTAGAATCTTCTAAACTCAATTCACGATTGCGAACATTTATACCAGCTTCAATCGAATCTATTGCAGGTTTGTCGCCGTTTTTAATTAAACTTTGAATTCCTTTATATCTAATTGATGCGTTGTTTAAATAGTTTTCGTACAATTTTAACTCGTTGTAATTTCGTTTCCAGTTAAAATAAGCTATCGATGCGTCATATACTACTTGAATTGCTTGCAATTTTCGTTCGGCTTGACTCAGTTTAATTTGAATTTTAGCTTTT
>JANXVF010000157.1 GCA_025351785.1 Flavobacterium sp. | reverse complement strand
AGGCGCAACCTATCCGACAGGAGTTTACAATGTAATTGTAAATCAAGGAGAGCATACGCAAACCCTAAGAGTGATTAAGAGATAAACATTCGATTGAAAGTATAAAAACTAAAACCGCCTTGCAACAGCAAGGCGGTTTTTTTATTGATATCAATTTAAAAATAGGGATTCATTAAAAATATATTTGATTGTAAATCCTAAATATATTTGATTTGTAAACCTGTAAAATATAACAAAAATTATTTTCAAATTTAAATTAGTAAACAAATTACAATTTAGAAGACTTAAACTTTTAAGTTAAAAGTATAATATTGTGCATTGCTTAAAGTTGGTTATAGAACATAAAATATAATATTCCAACTCCATACTACAAGAAAATATTACATCTTAGATTGAAAATTATCTACACTAAATACTATTTTTATTTTAAAAATACTTGTAATAAATAGCCTAAGACTTAACATAAATTATATGAAACCTTTATTGATAGAATCTATAAAAAAAAGCTAACAACATAAATGATAAGGAACCTAATAATTTGTATAAAACGTTGTACAATAGTAATTTAAATTTTTTTATTATTTTTAAATAAAAATATATCTTAAAAAGAAAATTAATATCAACGAGTAGTCGCTGTTTAATTATAAAATTTGAATATCATTATAAGATAGTACCTTAAAAAGCCATCCCAAAAAAATGAGTTTTGAGTTGTGTAAAAAGAATAATTATAATTATTTAAAATTCAGTTTTATTTCGAAATATTCTAACTATGTTGTTGTAAACTTATAGCGCTGATTAATTTTATCATGAAGTACTTCTCGCATATTTAAAAGTAAGTAATTCAGAATTCGTTTTGGTATATAGAAAATGAGATAAAGAACAATCATCATACTATTTAAGTTTGATAAGCAATACATAATTAAAAAAATGAGATAGTTATAACAGATAAATTAAATATTAAAGCAATTTATAAAAATTAAAATTTACCTTAAATTGAAGAATAATCCGAAAATATTAGTGTGATAGTACTATAATAAATTTGCATCAGTCTTTATTATTTATTGCATGAATACACAGCAAAAAAGAATAAACTAGTTTGTATAAAACCCTAAAATTATTTAATAAGCAGATAAATGATGAAGAATTACCACAATAGCGAGAATCTTATAGCTTTATTATAATAAGAATAATTGCTTATAAGTTGAAAAACATTAGAAACAAATAAACTACTAATTAAAAAGATTTATTATACCATTTGATATGCTTTTTCTTAAATTGAAATTCAAAAGCATCACAAAAACAATCTAAAATTGATGTGTTAGATGTAATTATTTTTTGAGATTAGTTTTATTGAAAATATTATTTTATTTGTTTCGAAAGTAGATGACACGAGCAATAATTAATTTGTTTAGTAGTCAATTATGGATGAAATATTTATACATACTGAATTATCTTTTGTTGGAATTACATTAAACATTTTTTGGTAGTTGCAAAAATAATAAGTTTAAATTATAAGTTTTGTAAAATAAAAACAGCATCAAAAATTTTTGATGCTGTTTATTTTTTGTCTAAAAATCAAATAGATTATTTAAGACTGATTTAAACTTATTTTATAACTTATCTCTTGATAACTCGTATTATTTGAGTGTTATCACCTTGATTTACAATTATAGTGTAAACACCTGTTGGATAATCATTTCCGATTTCTAAAGATCTAACTTGTAATATATCTAAATCTTTGTGGTCAATTTGTTTACCCAATATATCGTAAATTTTTAATGAAATCTGATCATCAGTTAAAGTATTTAATTCTAACTTGAAGTTGTCTGCAAATGGATTTGGATACGCTATCGCTTTAAATTCTGTTATTGAATTACTGATGCCAGCTTCAGTAGCTCTCGCACTTCCTGGTGTGGTAACGGTACAAATTTTTCCGTATGGTCCAAATACTCCGTCGATCTTCATACTCACTTGAACACTATAAGATGTCGATGGCGTTATTCCTGGGAACAAGTTTAAACTCATAGTTCGAGTAGTTCTGTCTAATGTGTAAGTATACCCTGTTGTTGTATTGAACATTTTAAATCTGTAAACCGTTGCACTTGTAAACGAATCAGCATAGATAATTTCACTAGTACTTGTTGCAGTATAGTCACACTGACTAGCTTGCAATTGTGTAGTTGGGAAATTTGGTGTTGTTATGTTACATGATGGTCCGTATGGTAAATATGTACCGTCTGTATTTTTTACCGCTACTTCGATAGTATAGGTTGCATTATACTCAGGTGCTGTCAATAGACTCATTCTGAAATCACGTAACGAACGGTTGAAGATTTGTTGTACCGAGCTCACTATATTGGTTACTTTAAATCGG
>JANXVF010000084.1 GCA_025351785.1 Flavobacterium sp. | reverse complement strand
TTGAATTTTTTCGGTCAAATTGAAGGCAACGTACACTTCAGAATTCAAATTATATTTTGAAAATTCTTTAAAGCTTGTTTTAGAAGCATTCATAACTATAAAATCGGGTTCGCCAAAATTATCAAGTTCATCATCTGTTGGGCGAATAAACATATTTTTCACAAAATGGGCTTGCCAAGCTACTTCCATTATAAACCGCACTTTTAGTCGAGTATTTTCGTTTGCCCCACAAAAAGCATCAATTACAAAAAGTTTTTTTCCTGATAGTTGGTCGATGGTTGTTAGCTTCAAAGCATTCCAAGTTTCTTGAGAAATAGGTTTATTATCGTTTGGCGCTTTGTCTGAATTCCACCAAATAGTATCTTTTGTAATACTATCTTCAACTATATATTTATCCTTAGGCGAACGTCCAGTAAACTCTCCAGTCATTACGTTTACAGCTCCAAGTTCTGATAGTTGTCCACGCTCAAATCCTGTAAGATTTGAATTTAATTCTTCATTATATAAAAATTCAAAGGTTGGATTATAGATTATTTGATGTGAATTTGTGATGCCATATTTTTCTAGCGAAATCGATTTCGTAATCTGGGCGTAATTCTCCATAGAAATTTAGTTTGTATTACTTTTATAAATTTGTTCAAAGGTAAATAAATAAATATTACAACGTTATAGTAAATTAAATTTTATGATTTGTTTCGTATAAATTGTATAGCAAAAAGACCCCAACCCAGTATTAATAGTAATCCACCGATAGGTGTTACTATTCCGATAACTTTGAAGTTTATAGTAGTAATATTCATCGTTGCCAGTAAATATATCGAACCTGAAAAGAGCAAAATACCAATTGAAATTAGCAAAAAAATAGATTTTTTCATTTTTAAATCCATTTTATCGTTAATACCAAGAAATAGCAAAAACAAGGCATGATACATTTGATATTTTACAGCAATCTCGAAAGTATTTAATTCTGAAGTTGATAAAATAGTTTTTAAAGCATGAGCACCAAATGCCCCAAAAATTATAGCGGTCATTCCTAAAAAACCAGCAGTTATTTGAATTTTTTTATCCATTTTAATTTGAAATTATATAATTCAAATTTATAAGTTATCTGACCAATTAAAAAATGATTTCTATTTTATTTATTAATCTTCATAAAAAAACATCTTTTTTTATTTAAAAATCTAATGTAATTGTATTAACAAATAAAGGTTTACCATTAATTTTATTTAAAATCTGGAATTTTTTTGGGTTTTAAATTGCAATATTTTTTATCTCTCTTCGATAACGTTTAAAGTTATTGGAGTTATATTTGCGAATCAAAATTTTGATATTTATTTCCAAAATATCAAAGCAACTAATACATCAAATGAAAAATATACTAATTATTGGTGCAGGTCGATCAGCATCGTCACTGATTCAATATTTATTAAATAAATCTTACCAAGAAGAGTTGCATCTTACAATTGCTGATTTATCAATTGAACTTGCGAAGCGAAAAACTAATAATCATCCAAATGCCACTCCAATTTCTTTAGATATTTTTAATGAGTTGGATAGAAAACAAGAAATCAAAAAATCAGATATTGTAATTTCTATGCTTCCGGCACACCTTCATATGGAGGTCGCAAAAGATTGTATTTTATATAAAAAACATTTGGTTACTGCCTCTTATGTTTCTGATGCAATGCGGGAATTAGACGCCGAAGTCAAAGAGAATAATTTAGTTTTTATGAACGAAGTTGGGCTCGATCCTGGTATTGACCACATGAGCGCTATGAAAATTATTGATCAAATTAAAGATAAAGGTGGTAAATTGATTTTGTTTGAATCTTTTTGTGGCGGACTTGTTGCTCCAGAATCTGACACTAATTTATGGAACTACAAATTTACTTGGTCGCCCAGAAATGTTGTTCTTGCCGGACAAGGTGGCGCCGCCAAATTTATTCAAGAAGGAAAATATAAATATATTCCTTATCACAAATTATTTCGTAGAACTGAATTTTTAGAAGTTGAGGGTTTCGGAAAATTTGAAGGATATGCAAATCGAGATTCTTTGAAATATAGAAGTGTATATGGTTTAGATGACATTCTTACCTTATACCGAGGAACAATCCGTAGAGTTGGTTTTTCAAAAGCATGGAATATGTTTGTACAACTTGGTATGACCGATGATACTTATGTAATAGACAATTCTGAAAGTATTTCTTACCGCGATTTTATTAATTTATTTTTGCCATATTCTCCATCTGATTCTGTCGAAATTAAAACTCGATTAGCGTTAGGAATTGAGCAAGACGATATAATGTGGGACAAACTTTTAGAATTAGATTTGTTTAACCCATCAAAAAAAGTGTGTTTAAAAAATGCAACACCTGCTCAAATTCTTGAAAAAATTCTTTCAGATTCATGGAATTTACAACCTCATGATAAAGATATGATTGTAATGTATCATAAATTTGGATACGAAATTGAAGGCAAGCAATTTCAAATAGATTCAAAAATGGTTTGCTTAGGTGATGATGAAACCTATACAGCAATGGCAAAAACTGTGGGTTTACCAGTAGCAATAGCAACATTAAAAATTTTAAACGGTACCATAAAAACTCCAGGAGTACAATTGCCAATTCGCCCTGAAGTTTATTTGCCAATTCTAGAAGAACTAGAACAATTTGGGGTTGTTTTTAAAGAAACATCAATGCCATATACTGGATATAATCCCGATAGATTGTCGGGTAATTAGTCTTATTTTCTATGTTTTTGGTTGCGATTTTGCTTTGCAAAATCGCAACCAAAAACATAATACACCTTAAAACAATAACCAAAACTCATTTTCTGTATTTAAATTATAACTAAAAGCATTATTTTTGTTAAAAATTTAAAGTATGAAAATAAATCAGCTTCAAATAGAAATTGACGGAATAGATAAAGAAATTCTTCGTAATTTGATGGACGATGCCAGAAAACCAATACTTCAAATTGCAAATAAAATAGGAATATCAGGTGCTGCAATTCATCAACGACTTCGTAAACTAGAAGAGGCAGGAGTAATTTCTGGCTCGAAATTTATAGTAAATAATAAAGTTTTAGGTTATAAAACAATGGCTTTTATAGGAGTGTATCTTGAGAAAGCTGCAAGTAATTTTGAAGCTGTAAAAGAACTTAAAAAAATTCCAGAAATTTTGGAATGTCATTATACCACCGGAAATTGGAGTATTCTAATTAAAATTATATGTCGAGACAACGAGCACTTGATGCAATTATTAAACAAAAAAATCCAACCTATCTATGGCGTATCTCGTACTGAAACTTTTATTTCGTTAGATCAACAAATAGAACGTCAAATACAATTGTAGTAATTATTAGAAATTTTTAAACTATAAATTTAAAAGGGAGTCATGTATCTTAACAAATTTTCAAAAGAAAACGTAACCATAGGTTTTTATGTAATCTATATTTTATTTGCAGGTATCGCTTATGAACTTTTTCCTGGCGATGCTAAAACACCAAATATGGGTGTTTTATTACTTTATTTGTTTATACCAATTAGTATAATTTATTTTTTGGTACACTTGATAAGGCAACTTTTTGGCGGAATTAATCACACTATTTGTTTAGTAATTCATGGAGTAGTTTGGGGCTCAATATTAGTGGCTTTAACTTTTTTTCGAAGCTAATATATTTTGAATATCTTATCGACATAATATTGTTAAATAGTTCAAATAATCTATTGTAATTGTTGTGATTAATGATTCTGTAATATTTGTTTCATAGAATAAAACCTAATGTGGTTTGTTAATGTTCTAGATTTTAATTTATGTAAAACTTTTCCAAATAGTTTATCAAACATTTTCTTATTATTGTTTTTTACAATAGTAATATTTTTTTTTCTTAAACTATTTATAAAATTAAATTTTTATCACTTCTTGTTTAATAATTAAATTTGAGTTTACTAATAAAGTACCAATTATAATCGCAACAAAATATTAGTAACTATTTTTGAACTTTTTTTAAATAAAAAATGCCCCAACCAGTGTCTAACTTTTGGGGCATTTGTATGTTCTCAAGAATCTTTTTTGTAATAAATTAAAAGAAATTATTTGACAATCAAGAATTCTGAACGTCTATTTTGAGCATATTCCTCCTCGGTACATTTGTCTCCACATGCAACTTTAGGCTCGCTTTCGCCAAATCCTTTTCCTGAAATTCTATTTGGTGCGATACCTTTAGAAATTACATATTGAACCGTCGATTTTGCTCTTCTGTCTGATAAGCTTAGGTTATATTGGTCACTCCCTCTACTATCTGTGTGCGATTTTGATAGTATTACTAACTTTTCGTTATTTTTCATAACTTGAACTAGTTTGTCTAACTCGAACGCACCATCTTGTGTGATGTTACTTTTATCAAATTCAAAATAGATTGGTTTTAATATAATTTCATTTTCTGTTACAATTACATCAATTGGTTGTAATGCAGCAGCAATTTTAGCTTCTGGATTTTTGCTTTTTGCTAAAGGAAATGAATTTCCTTCATATCCATCTTTCGACGCTTGAATAGAATAGTCTTTATCACATTCTACTTTAAATTTAACTTCACCAGCTTCGTTTGAAGTTTCTGAAGTTATTATATTTTTCTTGTTATCTAAAATCGAAACTTTTGCATTAGCAAGTATCGAACCGGTTTTTGCATTGGTTACAGTAACAATGACATCTACAGCACAAATAGGTGTTGCACTAAAAATATCATCATTTCCACTTCGATTACTAGAAAAGAAACCCATGTTTTGAGCTTTGTTAAATGTAAACGAAAAATCGTCTTTTTCAGTATTAATTGGTTTACCTAGGTTTACTGCTTCGCTAGTTTTTGATAAATCTATTTGATAAACATCCAATCCTCCAAGACCTTGTTTCCCACTAGAAGAAAAACTTAGTGTTTTTCCATCTTCTGATATAAAAGGAAAGCTATCATTCCCTTCTGTATTAATTTTGTTTCCTAAATTTTCGGGTGATCCAAATGTTCCGTCACCATTTACAGCAACTTTCCAAATATCAACTCCACCTAAACTTCCTGGCATATCTGACGAGAAATATAATGTTTTTCCATCGCCAGTTACACTAGGGTTACTGGTAGAAAAATCTTTACTATTAAATGGTAACGATTTGATATTTGACCACGAATCGCCAGATTTTGTAGCCATATAAAGATTGTTTTTTCCTAATTTTAAATTGTTTTTTTTATCTTTTACAAAAAGCTTGTCTCTAAAACTTGCACTCGCAAAGTAAATTGTATTTCCATCTGCAGTTATTGATGTAGGTCCATCATGAAACTTAGAATTTAATTCGGATACAGCTGTGGGATCCGAAAAATTTCCTCCGTCTCCAAGAACTGATTTATAGATATCTAAAAACGGTTCGTCGTTCCAACCATATTTTTTTCTAGCTATATTTCTAGCACTTGTAAAATAAAGCGTTTTATCGTTTAATACAGCTCCAAACTCAGACTTATCTGTATTTATTTCTAAAGCTCTAATATCATATTTTGCATCTTTACTTAATATTTTTGGAACATAATTTGGATTTTCTTTAAATGCTTTTGCACGGTTATCATTAGGTGCCATTGAGGAAAACTTACTCATCTGTTTGTTTGCTTCTTCATATTTTCCGCTGGCTTTTAACATTTGCGAATATTTAAAATAAGTCTCAGCATCTTGAGGTGTTTCAATAGCTTTTGCGTACCAAGTTGAAGCCTCTGTAGTATTAAACATATTATAATAAGTATCGGCTAGTTGCTTATAGACATATCCATCTGCTTTACCATTGTCAACTATTTTTTTATATTGTTCAGCTGCATCAACATATTCATATCTGCTGTATAATTTGTCGGCTACTTTTGTATTATTATTTTGAGCAATAATTGTTGAACTTATTGCCATGAAACTTAGTGCTATATATAGATTTTTCATTTTTGCTTAGATTTTATGTTAGAAATATCTTGGAGATTGTGATACTTTTTTCGGGAAGTTTAAGTCAAACAAAAGAATAAACTCATGCGATGATGGGGTTGTTACTTTTAAGTCAGAAACTATATGATCGTAAGCATAACCAATTCTTAAACCTGGAGTAATTGCATAGTTTACTAATGCTCCAAAAGAATCTTGTAGACGATAAGTTGCTCCAATTTCAAATTTCTCGTTAAACAAGAAGTTAGCAGACACATCAACCGATGTTGGTGCGTGAATTGCAGATTTTATCATTGTAGAGGGTTTGAACTTTAAATTTGGATTTAACTGAAATACATAACCACCAGTTAAGAAATAGTGTAAGGTTTCAGACCCATAACGACGTCCATTATAATCAAGATAATTTGATTTTAGCATATTTGGAACTGAGAATGCTACGTAATAATTATTTGTATGATAAAATAAACCAGAACCTAAATTAAGAAATGATGCATTTGAATCTTGAGCAAAAGCTTCGTCACTTGTATTTTGTAGCGTAGGGTTTATTCTAGTAAACAATCCTACTTTATGAAAAGTTCCACCGCCTTTTAACCCAAATGATAATCTTTTTTCACCACCTAAATTTAAAGTATATGAAAAATCTGCATATAAATTAGTTTCTTCAACTGGTCCAATTTTATCATTTATTGCAGATAAACCTAATCCAACATTTTTACCTACAGGACTGTGAATAAAAAACGTTCCTGTATTAGGGGCATCTTCTATACCAACCCATTGTTTTCGGTATAATAATCCACCCGAAAGATTGTCTTTAGACCCAGCATAAGCAGGGTTTACCACACTCATGTTATACATATATTGTGTGTACTGTGGATCTTGTTGAGCACTAACCTGAATACAAGTAATTAGGGCAAAAACCGTTAAGAAATATAGTTTTTTCATCGTTTTGAAATTTGTTATTATATAGTTTTGTTTATTATTTATTTTGTCTGTTTATATAAACCCATCCAGTTCTCGTTTCTTGATTTTCTCTTTCAATAACATAATAATAAGTACCATCTGGCAATTCCCCATCACTATCGCTTTGACCATACCACTCTTTAGTATAATCAGATTTAGAATATACTTTGATACCATATCTATTGAAGATACCCAATTGTTTCACGTTAAATCCTGTCAAATCAAAGAAATCATTTATTGCATCATTATTTGGAGAAATCCCTTTAGGAATATTACATCCAAAAGCATCAACCATAACATTTACAGTTCCAGTACATCCACCAGATGTTATGGTTACTGAATAGTTACCTGGATTAGTAACAGTTTGATTTACTTGATTACCTAGCGATCCAGTAGCATCTGACCAAGAATAAGTTGCTGTTGCAGGATCATATGAATTATTTAACGGAGCTACTGTTAGTGTGTAATTTGGGCCCTGACAACCTTGAGCCACCTGCCCTTCTATATCATTTTTAATTACTAACGGTGTACTAGAATTTCCACTTGTTTGGCAGGCCGTTGCATTTGCATTTACAGTATAGGTAACAGTATAACTTCCCGGATTGCTAGCATTTATATCAACGATACCTGTGTTAGGATTTATAATCAACCCGTTTGTAGTTGAAAAAGTACCTCCTGTTGCAAACCCTGTTGCTAAAACAGGAGTAGCATTTGGTGAAACCGAACAATATGGTGTGGCATAACTAAATGATGTAACTGGTGCAGTTGGTGCGTTTATTTGAACAGTAAATGTTGAACTATTTGCAGTCTGACATGTTGAAGAATTACTATTTACAGAATATGTTACAATATATTGTCCAGCAGTTGATGCAGCTAAATCGATTACTCCTGTAGAACTATTAATAGTTAAACCTGTAGTTGAACTATAAGTTCCTCCAGTTACAAATCCTGTCGATGAGGTATCAGGAGAAGGATTTGATGTTGATGTTTGACAAAATGGAGAAGCATAACTAAAACTAGTTACAGGCTGGGTTGGAGCATTTATTACTAATGTAAATGTTGAGTTTCCAGAATCTTGACATAAGCTGGGATTATTACCTACTGCATAAGTAATAAGATATTGTCCAGCAGTTGATGTTGCTAAATCGATTACTCCTGTCGAACCATTTATTGTCAAACCTGTTGTTGAACTAAAAGTTCCACCTTGTACAAATCCAGTAGCCGTTGTGTCAGGCGACGGATTAGTAGTCGCTAATTTACAAACAGGTGTTGTGTATGAAAATGTTGTAACAGGAACTGTAGGTTGTGTTATTACAATAGTTGCGTTTGAGCTAGTTATACTTTGGCATGTTGCCAAATTAGAAGCCGTATATGTAATTATATAAGTTCCAGCTGCAGTATTTGCTAAATCAATTTCTCCAGTTGAAGGATTTAAGGTTATACCAAAAGTAGGACAAGTGTAAACTCCACCATAATTAAACCCAGTTGCAGTTGTATTTGGTAAAGGATTAGTTGTAGCAATTTTACAAACTGGTGAAGTATAACTAAATGTTGTAACAGAATTTGTAAAAGGTACTGCATTAATAGTTATACTAGTTGGCAGAGATATACAACCCGTTTCAGTATCTTGGACTGTTACAGTATGGCCACCAGGAATCAAACCAGTAAATATCGGATTTGTTTGATACGTTCCACCATCTAAACTATAGCTGTAAGTTGCAGATGCTGGTAATGTATAGATTCCTACATCGCTATAATCCTGAGGATCTAGTGCAGTCCAGTCAGCTGGGTTCCAAATTAAACTTGGATGAGGTGCCCCTTGTAATCTTCTGTAGGTATAACCTGGCATATTCATTGGAGTATAATCTACACCATCTGATCTACCCCAATTGTCAACTGGCACATCAGCAATTGTAGTCAATTTGATATTATCATTTGTATTTACACCGCCACAACTAGAAAATGTTTGATTTGGCACAACCGATCCTTGATTAGCATCGTTACTAACCTTAATGACGTTTGTAGCGCCATTCAAAATTGTTCCACTTAATGTCAAATCACATGAAGCGTTTGTACTTCCATTATTATAAACTTTTAATTTGTAATTACTCAAATTAATCGAAGCTCCTGTTCCGTTATATAATTCTATATAGGTTAATGAACCAACTGCTTCATCAGTAACTTCTGAAATAAATAAATTAGTAGGTAAATTTCCACTAGATGATATAGGGCTTGTAACTTGTATGTTACCGGTTTGAACGGCACATGTTGGTTGTGTTAAAATAGCGACCGTTGGCGACGGTATTGGAACAATATTAACCATAAAAGATTTTTCTGACGCACATCCGTTTCCATTTACAGCATAAATATAAATTGTTTGTGAACTAGAAATTACATCTCCTGCATTTAAAGGAGTGCCAGTGCCACCAGATGCAGTAAAATAATTTCCAACAGTAAGTGCTGGTAAAGTGTAACTATTACAATTAGTTTGGTTTGCAGGTTGAGCAATAACAGGGTATGCATTTACGGTAACTTGAGTTGATCCTGTTGCTGTACAACCAAAATTATTAACTGTAACAGCATAAGTCCCTGCTTGAGTAACAGAAATTGAACTTGTAGATGCAGGATAAGGCGCTCCGTTTAATGTCCAAGAGTAAGTTGCTGTAGCAGGATCATAATTTGATGCAGTTACTGCAATTGTCCCAGTTGATCCCGCACATATAGCAAAATTTGGAGTCATTGTGAAAACAGGAGTAAAATCCTGAACTATTAATTGCATTGGCGCAGTTCCGAAACAACCATTATTGTTTTGAGCTCTTACATAAATAGTTTGTAAATACTGATTTGTATTGGTATATAAATTTGGTAACTGATTTGTTCCTGCAGTTGCATCTTCTTGAGTAAGATAGTAAGAAACAGTATATGTAGCTGGTTGTTGTAATCCTGAAATAATTGCTGGATTATGTGATGCTAAATTAAATTGACCATATCCAGAGGCATTACAAATACTCAAACTATTAGGAGTAGCTATATTTATTGGTAAATAATATTCTACGGTTTTAGAATCAGTCGCAGTACAAGTTGTACCATTCAACTGTGCTATTAGCGAATATGTTCCTGAATGATTTATAGTTAAGTTTGGACCAGTTTGTCCTGGAATTACAACTCCATTTTCAGACCAAATAAATGAATATTGTGCTGGATTTAATCCGCTTGTTAATATATTTTCATTTCCATAACACAATGCTGTTCCATTTGTAATTAAAAAATCAAGACCAAGTTCTAATCCAAAATTGAAACTTCCTCCTTTAAGGAAAACTGCTGAGTCAAGAATATTATCTGATCTATCAGCAACTACTAATTTTATGTGATATTGATGACCTGGAATAACAGTTGATTGAGCAGTTAATGGTACAGTATCTCCATTAAAATTTGTTGGTGCCCCAAGCGGATCTAAACCTAATGGTAGTAAATGATAGTCACCAAAATACTGAGCGTTTACAGATGCACAACCTGTATTAAATGTATTATCCCTTACCGTTACTACAGAAATTGGTGTGGGTGGAGTGGTGCCAGGAATAACAGCTAAGTTCGTTGGAGTACCACCAGCTGTTAAATCAGTGAGTATAAATGCAAAAGCATCTGAAAATGTACATTGAAAAGTTCCATATTCCTCAGAGGCAAAAATAAAATCAAAACTAATGTTATCAACCAATGGAACAAAATCAAATTCTAATTTTGAAGCATTACGAGAATTCATCGGATTTCCTGTTGCTGCCAAAATAATTGCTTCTAAATCTGTATCACCAGTCCAAGCTTGTGTTCCATCGCTAGAAGTTGAAGTATTTGGTCCAGGCGCATTTGTTATACTTCCAGATGTTAAAATAACTCCATCGTTAAATGGAAAGCTTGAACCGTTTTTATTAAAATATCCAATCCCATTTACAGACCCGAAATTTGTTCCTGTAGATGTCGTTATATTTGTCACGGTGGCACAGCTTGAATTAAATAATACGTTTTCAACTAGTTGTTGAGTAGTATATTGTGTGTCATTTGTCGTTATAGGTGGCGGTATAGTTCCCACACAAACATTAAAAGTTGTATTTTGTCCAGTTGTACCAGTAGATGTGTATACCCTAATTAAATAGGTCTGACCTACAGTAAGACCAGAAATCGTAGTAGAGTTATTACCATTACTACAAGCTATTTGGGTTAAACCATTACAAGCTCCAGAATAAATTGCAGTATACATAAATGTAGTGCTACCCGCAATATTGTTTAATGAAACATAATGTGATGTTGAAGTCGCTGTAAACTGAAACCAAACATCATCGTCAGCTGTACCGCCGCAAATGTTTGCAGGTGTAGATGCTGTTGCTCCAATAACTGTACCCGCAACAACTTGCGCACATGATGTATCCGAATTTACTGGAACTACAATTGCAGCATCACATTCATCATTTGGAATTAAGGTACAAAATGATTTCGGTCCAGCCCATAAACTTGAGTCTGTAGCCGAACAAACAGCTCTTACATAATAGTCATAACAAGTCGCAGGATTTAGTCCTGTTGCTATATATGGATTTGAAGTAGTCAAAATACCTGTACTAGTTGCTAGTGGTGCTGCAGATCCTGCTGGCACTATAAATACCTCCCAAGTTGTTGCAGTCGACGTATCAGGGTTAGGCAGTTGAGTCCAAGACAAATTTGCTGTATTTACTGTTAAATTTGCAGTTGTAAGCAAATTAGGTTTTCTACATGTTGGTGGAGGCAAACAAGTTACATTAGCAACCCACCCAGCATAGTTCACAGATCCATCACTACGGAATCTAAAAGTTAAACATCCGTCAGCACTTGATGAAGTAAAAGGACCAGGAATTGTTGTTCCCCAATATGATCCTGCTAATCCGCCTGGAACATTCGCTGCTGGATTTATTGATGCTATTTGTGGCGATGCAATTGAATTTCCATCAAATACGTACAACCCATCCCAATTTGGTTCTGTATCAAATTGAGTAAAAGTTACAGTAACTTGTTGCCCGGGAATAGTTGGACATATTGTTACAGTTGAGTCTGTAGAATTAGCATAATTAGCATTTGCTCCACCAGGATCTGTAAAAGTACTACCACACGCAGGTGGCACTAACTGGGTATTTGCAGTTGCAGGTATTGAAACATCACTGGTATCGGTTGGAGAACATATGGCTCTCACATAAAAATTATAACAAGTATCTGGATTTAATCCAGTAAAATTGTATGGATTTAATGTAGTAGCAATCCAAGCACTAGTATTGGTTGGTGCTGGATCAGTACATAGCAAAGCGATTACTTCAAAATTTGTTGCACTAGAGTTATTAGTCCAAGACAAA
>JANXVF010000081.1 GCA_025351785.1 Flavobacterium sp. | reverse complement strand
TAAATTGATTTTTAAAAAATTCTGTTTTTCTAATTTTTCCGCTTTCAATTTCTTCTTCGTTTTCCGCAAACCATTTTTCTTTTAGATCTAAAATTTCGTTTCTCCTTTTATAAATTAATATTGTTAAAAGTATAAGAAGTGGAATACTAATTATTCCAAAATTTAAACCGAAAGCTAAACTAAATTTTAATAAGTTAAATGTTGAGAAAAGTAAAATTAGAACTAAACTTGACAAACTAATTTCATAATATTTTTTATAAGTAAGAGAAACAATTGACAAGCCAATTATTCCAAGTATGAAAAATATGTCAAATTTATAATTTAGATATAATGAGGAAATTATACTTAACCAAAGTATGAAAATTATTATTATTTCTGTATTCAATTTCTTCATTAAGTTCTTTTTTTCCGCGGTTTTTCGGAGTATTACTGCTAACGTTTTGTGGCTTGAAGAAGTTGGGGAAAAGTATTCACAAACATTCCGTCAAAACCGAAACTCAAAAATACAAAACAATGTGTAAATTGATAACCAAACCCCCAATTTCTTCAAACCGCTGTTAACTGCCGTATTTTTTTATTCCAATTAAATTTAAAAGAAGTATTCCGATTAAAACTAAATTAACCCAAAGTAAGTTTTTTTCTAAACTTTCACTTTTATCCGTTCGAAAAGTTAAAAACTTGGCAAGTTTTGCCTTTTCAGTTTCTTCAGTTTGTATTTCTGATATATTAAATTCAGTTTTTTCATTGTTCGATTCTTCCAAATACACAATTTTATTCTGTTGATTTTTTGCTACTAGCCAAAATTTTCCACCATCGCTGTCGATACAAAATTCAGAAGTTTCATTCGGCATTAATTCTGTATTATAATTAACGTAATTTCCACTTCCGTTTCCATAAACTTCCCAAAATGTTATTGTATAAATTTTCAAGTTTTGTTTCGTTAAGTTCTGAGTCTTTATGTCAATTGGTGTTGATGCGCCAAAACACTGATTTTTAACTTTGCAACTAAATACAGAGACAATTCCAATAAACAATCCAAAAAGCATAAGAATTTTTAGTTCTTTTCTTTTGTTTGCGTTCAAAAAATAAATTACAAGTAATATTATTGAAATTAAAAAAATAGAAAATATTAAGACATTCATTTTGTGCAGATTTCTGGTAATATGGCAGTTAACGTCTCGCGCGCTTTGCGATGTTGCGGACGATTTAACACCAAACCCTCACAAATATAAACAAATTATTGAGTTAAAAACTTCTTTTCTGATAAATCCCAAACCCGCAATATCGCAAAACCGCTGTTATATGCTGGCTTCGTACTTCTATTGGTAAGTTTTATTTGCCACTTCTATTTGTTTTCTGTTGTGTATCTTCTTTTTCACTTGCGCTCATGCTTTGTTTTGTTGTGACATTGTCTAGTTCGATTGAGACGTTTCCTTGTTCGATTTGGACATTGTCTATTTCGGTCGCGCCATCGTCTTGTTCGATTTTGCCGGTGTCTTGTTCGATTCTGCCAATGCCTTATTCGATTGCGCCAATGCCTTGTTCGATTCTGCCAACGTCTTGTTCGATTATGACAATGCCTTGTTGGATTCTGCCATTCTCAATTTGGTTATTTCGGACTTATTTCCCAATCTGTTGCATTAGGTTCTTGAATTGTAGGATTTCCGAGAAGCTTGCATATAACGTTCCGCGGCTACACGCAGTTGCGGCTTTCGGAGCAGAGTATTTTCTGCTACCGTGAACGAAGTTATGAAAATAAAACGTTCAACTTACCGAAAAACCAGCAATTGCGTGTAACCGCTGTTATGAGTAGGCGTTTTTATTTATCAGAACATTATTATTTAAAACGAATCTGAAGATTTAATTTAAAATAAAATTCTCCATTCTGCTGATAAACTTTTCCAAATTCATGTCGTGTACTACTTGCAGTTTCGAGTTTTGTGTTTACAAATAAATAGTCTTCAAATTGGTTTCTGTTGTAAATATGATAACAGAGAATTTCTCCATTTTCTTTTACTACTAAATAACCGCCAGTTGCATCATAAATTCCAGTCCAAACTTTTGAAGGCATCATTCCTAATGCAACATCAGTTAAGAATCGTTTGATTTTATATTCGTAAAATGTGTGTGCAAATTGATTATCATATTTTAACGGATTGACTGCATTTACATTATCCGATAGATGTTGAATTGTACTTAAGTTTGAAGTAAAAAAAGATTTTAAAATCTCGGATAAAATATTAGGCAAAAGGCTGTCAATTAAAACTAGATTATTTTTGAAAATATCATTTTCTAAAGTGACATAATTTAAGTTACCACCTAAATTGTTGATTTCCTCTATTCTGTCTTTTATTTTACTTCTTGTTTCAATCTCGTTTATAGTTTTAATTTGAGTTGGAGTAGGATTGAAGTTTTCAATTTTATAAATAAAATTTGTAGTTTTTCCAGCATTTAAAAGCGTGGCTTCGCCACCTAGTTGCGACTTAATACTAAATCCTAATTCAGCATTTTGATTAATTCTTTGGTCGTGAATTACAATGCGAATATCTGTTTTAGAAGTTGCTTTTGCTTTTAAAGATTGGCAGTTTATAGAAGTCATAAATGCTTCAACTTCGGGAATACTGAATGAACCTGTAGAGCCTTTAATTTTTGCTAATAATTTCACAGCTTGCTGTGAAAAAGTTATTACTGGAATTCTTAAAGTTTCTACACCACCATTAATTATTACTAAATCTCCATCAAGTTGATATTCAAAATTTCCACCACTTTCATTGCGGATAATTTTAATGATTGGATAGAAAATTTCTTCGACTTTATTTAAGTCTGCATCTCCAGTAAATAGTTGCTTGTCGCCAAGCAATTTGAATAAAGCATAAATTTCACTCCATTCGCCTTTGTTTCCTGCTATCATTTTTGTTTTACACCAATTAGTTCTATAATCTTATTTGCAGTTGCCTGAATTGCCGGAACGGCAACGGAGTTGCCGAATTGTTTATA
>JANXVF010000048.1 GCA_025351785.1 Flavobacterium sp. | reverse complement strand
CAGTTAGCTTTAGATTACCGACCTGAGTTTTATTTAAACGCTGGTGATTACAGAAGTACTAACTTTGGTTCTGATATTGCTTTAAGCATTAGATACCGTTTTAATTAAAAATATTTTATTAAACTATTAAAAAAACCATTAATTAAAAATTTAGTTAATGGTTTTTTTATTAAAGTGTTTTATGGAAAATAAAAATTGCAGGTCGATTGTGCAAATCAATTTTTGTTTTTTTCCAATCTGAAACTCGTAAAGTTTTAATATATTCTGTAGGCAAAGTCAGGTCACAAGCTATACACAAACTCGTATTAAGTTGTAATGAATTTAGTAAATCTTCTAAAAATTTATTGTTTCTAAAGGGAGTTTCTATAAATATTTGAGTTTGATTTTTATCAAACGAAAGCTTTTCATAATTTTTTATGGCTACCTTTTTTTCAGTTTTATCAATAGGAAGATAACCATTAAATGCAAAACTTTGTCCATTCATTCCAGATGCCATCATGGCAAGTAAAATAGACGACGGACCAACCAAAGGCACAACTTGAATGCCGTTTTCGTGAGCTAATTTTACTATAACTGCACCAGGATCGGCAACACCGGGGCAACCCGCTTCACTCATCAATCCAACATTTACTCCTTGCAAAAGTGGACGAATCATTGTTTTAAATTCTTCCTTTTCAGTATGTTTATTTAAGGTATTTAAATTCAGACTCGATTGAACTTTTTCGGGTAAAATACTCTTTATAAATTTTCTAGCTGTTTTTTCATTTTCTACAATATAAAAATCTACAAATTCAATCGTTCGACGAATAGTTTGAGGCAAAACATCTGTTGGATTGCAATCGCCAAGTGTAATCGGAATTAAATATAACTTTCCAGTTGTAGGAGATTTATTCATTTATAATAAAAATGTATTGAATGAAAATTAATATTGATTTGTAGCCAATAAAACTAATGTACACGCTACCTCAACTTTAATTTTGTTCAGTTCTAATAACTGATAGAACTCTGGATTTTCTGTTCCTGGATTAAAAATAACTCGTTTAGGTTTTGCTTCGACTATATAATTGTAGTAATCTCGCTGTCTTAAAGCATTTATGTATAAAGTTACTGTGTTAATTTTTGTAACCGGTATCGCTTTAGTATTTATTTTAATTCCTGCAACTTCTCCGTTATTTTGTCCTATTGCTAAAACTGAATGACCTTTTACTACCAACATAGATATTGCTTTAAAAGCATATCTTTCAGGTTTTGTAGTAGCTCCAATAACTAAAGTTTTTTTATTTTTCATTCTACAAAAATACAAAAATTAGTGGTTTGGTTACCTAAATTAACTTTAGGTTGTTTTTAATTTTAACTTTGTTATCTCTAGGCAAACTAACTTTACAGAAAAAATGGAAGTATTTATCTTTTTATTAGCGGCATTGTTTTCGGTTTTAAACCCCATAGGAACAGTTCCCATTTTTGTAGGATTGACTCAAGATTATACAAAACAAGAGCGTTCAAGAGTTTCTTTTAAAACGGCTTTAAACGTATTTGTAATTTTAATTATTTCATTTTTTGTAGGTCAATATGTTTTGAAATTTTTTGGGATAACAATTCCAGCACTCAGAATTGCAGGAGGAATTATAATTGCAAGTTCAGGATTTTCATTATTAAACGGAAAATTCAACAAAAACAAGGGCATCAATAAAAAAGTAGAAGAAGATATTCAGAGCAGAAATGATATAGCACTTACACCTTTGGCAATGCCAATGTTAGCAGGACCAGGTTCAATTTCTCTTCTAATTGCTTTTTATCAAGAACATGAAAATACAACTGATATTGTTTTTTCGTGCCTTGCTATTTTGGCAGTGGCTTTTTTAATTTTTATAATTTTGAGAAGTGCTCATTATCTTGCTAAAATTTTAGGCTCATCAGGAATCGTTGCAATTTCAAGAATAATTGGGTTTTTAACCATAGCAATTGGAATTCAATATATTATAAGTTCTATTTTAAGCATCATAAGAGGAATTTAGATACTGATAAATGGGAATACTATGAGAGAGTATGTGCTATAAAAAATAAAATCTTATTTTATTTAGTTACTAACGTTTTTTAAAACTACCTGATGCCAATCGTTAAAAAAAATAAATTTGTTCTATAATCATAATAGGGTATAATTACTTTTTTTAGTAACTTTATAAAAAAGTAGTTATGAAAATTCTTCTTACAGGAGCAAACGGTTATGTCGGTCGGCGCCTATTGCCAGAATTACTATCGCAAGGTCACGAAGTAATTTGTTGTGTTCGCGACAAAAATAGGTTGGGATTAGATAAAGTAACTTTGGAAAGTATTACAGTATGGGAAGTAAATTTTTTAGAAAATCCAAATTTTGAAAATTTGCCTGCCTCAGTAGATGTGGCATACTATTTAATACATTCTATGTCTTCATCGATAACCGATTTTGATACAATGGAAGCTATCGCTGCTAAAAATTTTAATCTTTACATGAGTAAAATTGGCGTACAACAAGTAGTTTATTTAAGCGGAATTGTAAATGAGGCTCATTTATCAAAACATTTGCAATCTCGCAAAGATGTTGAAGATATATTGTATCAAGGAAAATTTAAAACTACAGTTTTACGTGCAGGAATAATTGTAGGTTCGGGAAGTTCATCCTTTGAAATAATTCGTGATTTATGCGAAAAACTACCAATAATGTTTACGCCAAGATGGGTTTTAACAAAATGTCAACCCATTGCTATACGAGATGTTATTCAGTATCTAATTGGAGTTTTGCTTCGTGAAGATTGCTATAATCAATCGTTTGATATTGGAGGTCCAAATATAATTACCTACAAAGAAATGATGCTTCTGTATGCTAAAACGCGCAAAATAAAACTTTGGATTTATGTTTTACCAATTATGACTCCTAAACTTTCTTCATATTGGTTGTATTTTGTAACCTCAACTTCCTACAAGCTAGCTATAAATTTAGTTAATAGTATGAAAATGGAAGTTGTTTGTAAGGATAACAAGCTTCAAAAATTACTCAAAATTAAACCAATTACTTATGTCGATGCTATAAAATTAGCCTTTATAAAAATAGAACAAAACTTGGTTATTTCAAGTTGGAAAGACAGTTTAATCAGTGGACGATTTGGGCATAATTTATCCGAATTTATCCAGGTTCCAACTTTTGGATGTTTAAAAGATGTTCAAAGTAGGAAGGTTGTAAATGTAGAACAAGCACTTGATAATATTTGGTGTATTGGTGGCGAAAGAGGATGGTATTATGGAAATTGGATGTGGAAATTGCGCGGATTTATGGACAAAATGGTTGGTGGAGTTGGAACTCGTCGTGGTAGGACTCATCCTACACATTTAGATAACGGAGATGCTCTTGATTTTTGGAGAGTTTTGCTAGCAAATAAAGAAGAAAAAAGATTGTTGCTTTTTGCCGAAATGAAACTTCCTGGCGAAGCGTGGCTAGAATTTAGAATTGATGATGATAATATTTTACACCAAACAGCAACCTTTAGACCTAAAGGAATATTTGGAAGATTATATTGGTATTCATTAGTACCCTTTCACTTTTTTATTTTTGGAGGCATGATTGATACAATTTTAAAATCAGAACCTTTAAAATAAAATGGATTTGGTTTAAAATGTATATTTATTTTTTAAACCACATAGAGCCATAGATCATACTTCTGAATAAGAAAATTTTAGAAATATATTTTTTCACATAGCTATCAATTCTATATAAAGCGAAGCTCTTTTAAAGGATATGTTTTCTATGTTTCTTTGTGGTTA
>JANXVF010000026.1 GCA_025351785.1 Flavobacterium sp. | reverse complement strand
ACTAATTATTGTCAAAATAGTAGTGTTCCAATTTTACCGACATCATCATCTAACGGAATTACTGGAACTTGGTTGCCAAATGCAATTGATAATCAAAACGCTGCAACTTATATTTTTACACCAAATGTGGGTCAATGTGCTGTAAGTTATACTTTGAATACCAATATTTTTTTAAATAGTGATTTTACTGTTTCCTATCTTTTAGATAACGATTTTGAAATTCCTCCAAACATTAATGTTCTAGTAAATGGTGGAAGTGGCAACTTTTTATACAGTTTTAATGGTTTACCATTTCAAAACAGTAATACTTACCAAGCTAGTCTACTTGACTCAGAAATTGTAGTAAAAGTAAGAGAAGCTACAGATATTGAAAATTGTTTTGTTGTAGAAGAATTAATTTATTTATGGAAATATCCCAAATTTTTCACTCCAAACGGTGATGGCTATAACGACATTTGGGGAATAAATTCCAACAAAGAAATAAATATAGAAATATATGATAGATTCGGAAAACTAATAAAAATTTTAAAAAATACCGAAACTTGGAACGGAACATTCAACCAGCAATTGTTACCAGCCTCTGATTATTGGTTTACTATTTATTACAACTCCAAGGTTTTTAAAAGTCATTTTAGTTTGAAGCGATAAATAAATATATTTTATAAAATATAATATTTTTTGTGAAATCATAACTAAAGTTTCTGTTACACCAAGATTTATTTATTTTAAATATTTATTTATTTTATCCAATTAATGAATTATTTTAGTTAGTAAGTTAAATTTAAAGCTTTGAATTTTCAATATGGATTCTAATAATATTAACGGCATCATAATCAACGATACTAATTACAACTTAGAAAGTTTAGAATCTTTGATTTGGAAAAAATTAGTAAATGGTTCGGTTAAGAAAAAAAATGGATTTCGCACTATGTGTGTTGGCACAGTTGATGAAAATAATTTGTCGTCGTTGCGCATTGTGGTTAATAGAAAAGTAAACGAACAAGCGAAAATTATCAATTTTCATACCGATAATAGGTCGCGAAAATATGTTCATTTAGAAAAAGACAATCGCCTTTCGTTATTGTTTTATGATGCACGACAAAAAGTACAAATTGTAATAAAAGCGATCGTAACAATTCACACAAACGATGCGTTATCAATTGATAGATGGAAAGCCACAAGTGCACAAGCACGTTTGGGTTATATGACTATTGATGCACCAAGTACAAAATGTAATAAACCAACTTTGGGTTACGACGAACGATTTTCAGAAGTTAAACCAACGGTTGAAGAAAGTGATGCATTTAGCAAAAACTTTTCGGTTGTAGCATGTCAAGTCTACGAATTAGAGTTTTTGTATTTGGATTTTTCAGGAAACAGAAAAGCCCATTTCTTTTATAAAAATGGGCAAATTTTTGATTGTTTTTGGGCAGTTCCTTAACTTTTAAAGTTATCTTTTATTAAATTTTGCCTTGAAAAAAGTAGTGTCTTTTTTAGAGAAAATAATTTTTCTATTGTCTTCATTTTGAAATTCAAAAGTGTCATTTACCACAAACTTAACTTCTGTAAATTTGTAACCAGTTTCAAAAGTTGTGGTCACTTTATACAAACTATCTTTGGTCGAAAATTTCATTTCAGTATCATAATCCCATGATAATGGTTTGTCTTTTCCTCGAATTCCTACTTTTTTTACCGTTTTAAATTTGGTTGCATCTAATGTAAAAACAACAGTTTTTTTATAGGTTTTTTGTACGCAACTTGTTAATATTAAACAAAGACATAATGCTGTAGTTGTAATTAAATTTTTCATAATTATGCTTTGTTTTTAGTTAGTAAATAATCAATTCCAAATCGTCCTGAACCTAATATTAAATAGAATATTGCAACCCAAAGAAATCCCATTGCGGCAAGACAATTCCACAATCCATTATCAATTTGTTGCATAAAAATGGCTACCAACATCGTACAAATTATGAGGAAAGAAGCAATGCGTGTCTGAAATCCGAACAGCAATAATAATCCGCCAATAGCTTCTG
This sequence comes from Flavobacterium sp., assembly GCA_025351785.1. Lineage (GTDB taxonomy): Bacteria > Bacteroidota > Bacteroidia > Flavobacteriales > Flavobacteriaceae > Flavobacterium. The sequence goes on along the minus strand of JANXVF010000026.1, from coordinate 1,864 downwards.
CAAAAGCTCCCATCCACGCGAATAAAGCTGGTGCAATTGCAAAAATTCCGCCATAACTTGCAACATCTTTTGGAAACCAAAAGGCAACTTCAAATAATCCTAAATTATTGTCTGCTGGCGACCAAGGCATTCCGAATTTTGCAGCTCCAAAATTAAAAGCAAGTAAGTAACCACATACGATTCGTGGAATGGTTAAAAATAAATCTTGTGACCAATGTGGCAGCAAAATGGGTTTTGTAATTTTAATTAGTAGTTTCATGCTTTTTGAAATTAAAGTTAAATTGAAATTGATTTAGGTACAGAAACAAGTTCAGCACAAGATTGATGATTGAAACTGCTACTGATTTATAAGTCGAGCGTTTCCTGATTTGGTTGATTGAGAATCAAATTGTGCTTTTCCGTAATTGAAAACAGTACAATTTCCTGTAGCTTTAGCAGTACAATTATTTGAAACATTTACATAAACATTACCATTTCCAGAGCATTTTACAACAGCATTTTTTGAAAGAAGTTTTTCGGCTTTGGTATTTCCATTTCCTTTATTAATTACTTCTAATGTGTTGATTGAGCCAGAAATTTTTGTAGTTCCGTTTCCAGAGTTTTCAAGTTTGAAATTAGTTCCTGATAGATTTGTAATAACTAAAGTACTGTTACCTGAATGATCTACTTCTAAAAGTTTCGGAAGTCTAATTTTGATTTTAATGTTCGTGTCTTCAATATATTTTTTGTTATTGACATTATTTTTGAAAAATAATTGTAATTCATTTTTAGAATTATTTTCTTCAAAACTCAATAGCGGAAATAAATTGTCATCTATAGTAACCGAAATACTAAATTCTTTTCCAATTTCGACTTCAATTTTTCCGTCTAAATCTTGAAATGATAGTTTGTCGAAATTTTTATAATCGTAAGTTTTGGTTATGGTTTTTCCAGAACCTTTAAGCTGTGCGTTTGCAAATAAACTAAATAATATAATTGCGATTGTAATAAGAATTGTTTTCATAATTTTCTGATTTTGAAGTTGGTTTTTGATTTATTGATTTTTGATTTATTGATGATCGAAACTCGTTTAATTTTTATATCCCATTGATAATCCAGTGTCGCCTGTAACATACAAATCGACCGATGCATCTTCATTGGATTTATTTTCAATAATTAAAGCGGTATTGCTTTCTGCTTTTACAATTACAGTTTCATTTGGGCTAACTGTAATCGGTGAATGAGTTCCGCCAGTAATTGGTGCCATAATTATTTGTAAATCGTGATTTGAAACGTTTTTAAGCTTTACTTTGAAAGTTCCGTGTTCGTTATTTCCTAAAACAAAACTTTCATTAGGTTTAATGAATGTGTTAGAAGTTAGCGAACCAAAAACACCACAAGAAGTAACAAGAAATAAAATAGCGAACAATGTAATAAGTGATTTCATAATTAGAATTTTAATGATTAATAACTGGACAAAATTGCGCTATTAATCATTGTTAATCGCTTCAAATTATGATTTGAGACCAACTAATAAGTATTTGTGAAGTACTACAAATGCTGTCTTTACAACATTTCAATAAATTCTTTTGGGGTTTTTCCTGTATTTTTTTTGAAAGCTCGATTAAAAGTTGCTTTGGAATTAAATCCGCTATCGTATGCAATTCCTAACAAGGTAGATTTTTTGTGATCACCATTGGTAAAACTATTTTTTACGGCTTCAATTCGATAGTTATTGATGCAGTCGTTAAAGTTCATTTGAAAACCTTGATTGATGGTTTTAGAAATTACAGATGCATTGGTTTCTAATTTTTTTGCCAAATCAGTAAGCGTTAATTCAGGATTTTGGTATAATTTTTCTTTTTGAATTAGGATTTCAATTTTA
>JANXVF010000166.1 GCA_025351785.1 Flavobacterium sp. | reverse complement strand
CCATAATTCTAAGCCGCCAAACTCTGCAACTATTGCATCTTCCGCAAAATTTTCAAATATGAATTTATTCTCGGTGAAAAGTGGAATTTCAAATATTCCATCTTGGGTTACATAAGATGAAAACTCAGTAACATTTAGATTTTCTTCTGTTCCTTTTCTGACTATTGCTAGGAATTTAGAGCTAAATATTTTTTCATAAAGTTCAATTACAACGCTAGGATTTGTTTTCAGTTCGATTAGAATTTCGATAAGCGATTGTTGCATGTTAGCAGGGTTTAAAAATGTCATATAACGTCTCGCGGCTTCACGAAGTGGCGAACTTCGTAACCGATTATTTTCTGTTAAAGATAAAATTTCTTGCGGAAAATAAACATGATTTTACCACAAATTTCGCCATTTCGTGAAACCGCTGTTGTGTGCAGGTTTTTATTCCACAAAACTTTTACTTATCCTTTTCCACTTTTTAATTTTCGGATTATATTTATAAATCATTTTGCATCTTTGATAAGCATTTGCGTGAACTAAAGTTGTCAAAGTTTTTTTTGAATTATCTATTTTAGATGGAAAAAATTCTAAAGTATTTGTTAGAAAATCATCTTTAACGAATTCATTATTTATCTTCTGAATATAAAATTCATAAAGTGGACCGCCATTTCCTCCTGAATCTTTTTTGATTGCAAAGTCTTCTTTTCCATCAAAGTCAAAATCTGCTATTATTAAATCTCCAAAGTCATTATCTTCATCAATTGTTTTATCGTTAATTTTAGTTGAGTATGACCTTGTTTTCCCACAATCTTTAAAGTCTTTTTCAAAGATAAACTCGGAGTTAATAATAATTTCCTGTGTGTTTTTTGAGGTTTTTTTATCAATCACTTTCAAGATTATTTTGCAAGAACTTGAATCTTTCACTCTTTCCAATTCCACTGCAAAATTGAATGATTTTGATAAATTTGTATGCAAACATTTTTGACCATTGGCTAATAATGAAATCAAGAATATTAAAAACGAATACTTTAATTTTTTCATTGTCAATGTTTTACGATTTTTTCTAGCAAACTTGCACACAACGTCTCGCGGCTTCATGAAGTGGCGAACTTCGTAACCGAGTTCTTTCTGTTAAAGATAAAATTTCTTGCGGAAAATAAACGTGAATTTACCACAAATCTCGCCATTTTGTGAAACCGCTGTTATAGGTAGTGCTGATTTTATCCATACAGTTCTTCCAATTCTAATTTTTTAATTCTTGATGTTATTGCACCTCTTGTCCGTCCGAAATGTTTAGCCATATCTTTAGGATTAACTCCTTCACAAAACATTGTTGTTAGTTCTGTGTCAAGTTCTGGTGTCCAAGGTTTATAAGCATCTTTGTGTTTTGTTCTTACTTCGTCAACAGAATATGCTTTTTCTGTTTTACTTTTTTGGTCGTTTAATTCTGCTGTTTTTGCTTCCTGTTTTTCTTCTTCACTCACAACTTTCATAATGTGAATTTGAGTTGATTTAGGGAAGTCAAGTGGCATTAACGTTTCTGGAATGTGAATGCTGTTTTTTGTCCGAGTAACTGCAACGTATAGTAAGTTTATTTCTTCATTTAACTTTGTTGCATTTATTTCTTCCGCTTTCTTATCTTTTTTTAGTTTCTCTAATTTTTCTTCCGAAATGAAGTCATTCACAAGTTGAATAGCATCATATTCCATTCCTTTGCAACGATGAACTGTCGAGAAAATCATTTCAGCTTTTTCTTTGTCGTCATTGTCAACGTGTTTTTCTTTGATAGCTTTGATAATGTCGGGAATTTTGTTTCCATATTCTCGAACAATTTCAACCATCATTGCAAGTTGAACATCTTCAGTTTTTTCAATGTAATCTTCTAATTCATCAAGGTCTTTCATTGCTTTGATAAGTTTGTCTTTTATCAAATGCGTTTTGTTTTTGTAAAGATTGAGAACGTCATATAGTGATGCTCCCTCGTCTGCATAAGTATAGGAATTGATATTGCCCTCAAAGTAAATATGTTTGATTTTCTTTTTTTCGGTTACATACTCAATTGCTTTCAGTAATAGTCCAAGATTTGTCCTTGCAAGAACAGCTTTGGTTTTAATTTCTTTGCTATTTCCTTTTCCTGTTATGGGAATTGTTTGATGTTCGTTAATGTGTTTTTTGTATTTCAAAACTTCCATTGCAAGATTTGCAATGTCTTGACTAAACCGAAAACTTGTTGAAAGATGATACGTTTTAAAGTCCGCTTTTTCAAGTGAGTTTACTGCAAAACGCCAACCATAAATTTGTTGATGAGTGTCGCCCACAATGACTTTGGTTGCCTGTTGTTTGAAGAAAACGTCAAGCATAGCAGGCGAGGCATCTTGTCCCTCGTCAAAAAGTATATAGTCGTAAGGAAGTTTTGGATTTGAAAGCTGAAACTTTTTAAGATAAAAGTCGTGAGTTACCTCAATTTCTCCTTTATCCATTTTACTTAATAAAAGTCGGGATTGAGAAACGATATATTCGTAAAATGATAACACGAAAATTTTAGCTTTCGGGTCTGTAACTGTGTCAAGATAGTTTAAGTCCTGAACTTTTTGTTTGTCGCTGTTGCAGAAGTAAGCAATGAATTTATTGATGTGGTTTGCAATTACATATTCTGTGTGTTTCTCTTCGTTTCCTTGCAAGTTTAAAAGTTCGGCAATTTCATTTGTCTTGTAACCTTGTCCTCTTACTTTATAGTTGTTTTGAAAAACTATATGTCTGTATGCAAGTGAATGAGCCGTTTCAACTTTTACGTTATTCAACCCTTTGTCTGCAAATTTTTTAGAGGCTTCAAGTTTTACAGATTTGTTGAACGCTAAATACAAAATTTTACTTGTCGCTGGTCTTGCCTTGGCGTATTCTATAACGGTCGTAGTTTTACCCGAGCCAGCAACAGCATTTATTTTGATGTTTCCAGTTGAATTGATAATTTCATATTGTTCGGGAGTTAGTTCCATTTAATCGTAAAAATGTTTCGTCTGCAAGTTATGTTTTTATGTTTTTGTTTGGTTGTTTAAAGCTCAAAAGTTTCAAGTTAGCACTGTCGTCAAGGCATTACCTATAACGTCTCGTGGCTTCATGAAGTGGCGAACTTCGTAACCGATTATTTTCTGTTAAAGATAAAATTTATTGCGGAAAATGAACGTGAATTTACTACAAATTTCGCCATTTTGTGAAACCGCTGTTATGTGACGTTTTTCAATTTTCATCTAATCCTAAAATTGTTGACTTATTTTCTAAATTATACCAATGAATAAATTGACGCATTGAATTTATTATATTTTGACCTTCATTATTGTCAAAAAAAATCACCTCTTCGTTTCCTATTTCTACTGAATGTTCTTTAATTAAAATGTTGTAAAAATTGTCAATATCGGAGTATTTTTTTAATAATTGAAAACTCTCTATTTTAAAATCGACTTTGTAAGGATTTGGATTAGATGAACTATATATGGTTGAAGTTAATGCGTAAATTATTTTAGAAACTATTTTTGAATTCAAATTAATTAACTCGATTATATATTCTCTTAACTCTTTCGAATTTTTTTCATACCAAATTTCGAGTAGTGAAAATATATTATTTTCATATTTTTCAAATAAGTTAGTTTTATTTGCAGAGCAATCTTGTAAAGCTCTTTCAAGAAGGATATTGTCCAACAAGTTCATATCAGAACTTTTTATTACTTTTTCATCTTCAGTATTACCTACATTTAACCATCTATTTATTTCTTTTGAAAATTCAAAAGGTATTTCATCAGTCATTAAGTATTTTGAAAATTCAAGTTTTTCAGAATAATTGTCGTGTTTTAAAAGTATTCTACTAATTGTTATTGCAGCTTGAGATTTTGGATTATTAAACCCAAACATAAAAACACCACCTTTCATTCCTTCAAATTTACCTTCATTTTGACAAATTATTTTTGAAATTATTTGTCTTGAATTCCAATTCAAATTTTCTTCATAAAAACTTATTTTATATAAAAATTCAGCGACTTCAATATTTTTTAATATATCATTAGTTTCAACTAAAACTTCATCAATTTTTTTTGAATCAAGGCTATTAATGTAGTCGTCAAAATAAACATCTGAAATGTCATCTTTTGGAACACTATATATAAAGAATCTATTAAAGTATTTTGATGAAGCAATTCTTTTTTCCTTTGCCCAATCTTGACCAGCATTCCTAAAACTATAATTTTCTATGGCTTCTTTTATATAAGGAAATAACTTTTTAAGTAAGTCTAAAATTGCTTGTTTTTCATTTTTAGACAATTTGCTATTTAATTCTTCAATTTTGGATTTAAATTCTTCTACCTTTGAATTATCTTTTCCACTAGAGAATTTGTCATTATATGACTCAATAAAATATTCAGGAAAATCTTTTATAAATTCGTAATGCTTGGGATAAAATATTTTTACTCCTTCAAAAAGAATTAAATCAGAAATATTAACTTCTCCTTTCAAAAGAGGAATTAAAAAGGATAGTGAATTTGCATATCTAATAGCTAACCTAGGTGTTTTTATTTTTAAAAGTATATTTTGCGATATTAAATAACCAACATTTTGTTCTTCGTTTGTTCCTAATTCAATTTCATTTTCGCTTAAAATGTTATTTAATAATTCAAAAGTATAATTAAGTAAATCTTTACTCAACGCTTGTGGTATTCTTAAAGGAACTTGAATTATTTTTTCAAGAAAATTATGTCCTGAATTTCTATTTCCTTCTGCAAATCTTTCTCCAATTGCGGAAGCTACCATTTCATCATCGAATGATAATATGTAATAAGTTTTTGAAAAATCACCTGTTAATTTGATAAGTTTAAATAATGAAAATAGTTCTTGTTTATCAAGACGATCAATATCATCAATTATAACGACAATTTTTTTATCGCTTTCTTTTAGAAAATCATTTACTCTATTTTTCAAATCCTCTAATTGTGTATCAGAGAAATTTTCACTTAATTTTGATAAATCGAAATTAAGGATACTTGTAACGCTTCCATATTTTTTTAAAAAATCAACAAATTTTTCAGTTTTAGTATTTAATTCTCTGTTTAGGACTTCTGAAATGTTTTTTAAAAAATTCAAAATTAAAGCATCTTCATCTTTAAATCTCCAAGGATTAAATTTTACAATTAGAACTTCATCATTTGTATTTAATTCTTCTTCAATCATATTTAAAACTGAAGATTTGCCTTCTCCCCATATTCCATACAACCCGATGACTAAACCATCATTATCATTTCTTTTAGTTATTGTATCAGCAATCCTATTGGAAAATTTATTTCTGTTAAATCTATCTTGTGCTTTTGCGAAAATTGGTTTATCAGAATTGTAGATTTGTTTCATAATTTCGTCATCTTTGGGCAAATGTCACATAACGTCCCGAGGCTTTAAGAAGTTGGGGAAAAGTACGCCCGAACTTTCGATTAAATACTGAACTCAAAAGTACAAAACAAACTTTAAATTAAGCCCGAAAACCCCAATTTCTTAAAACCGCTGTTATGTGCCGTTTTTTTTCTGGTCTATATATCTTTCGTCAAAAAAGTGATTGGGTTTTAAGAAAACAATATTGCTTTGAAAATCCAAAATGATATTAAATCTCTTTAAAACTTCGTTACCAAGGATGTGAGTATTTTTATCTTTCAAAGGCTTATTGATAGTCAGTAATTGAATTGGCACATTTTTCAATTTATACTTCCCAATTTTGAGACTTGTTAAATTTGCAGTAATTATAGGTATTTCATTTCCTTTCGCACCTTTCATTATTACTTTTTTAATTGTATCCATTTTTTCTATTGGAAATTTATTAATCAACAGTAAGTCATTGTCAAGCATTGCTGTTCTCTGATACCCTATGTCAAATAAAAATAAATCAGTATTAGTTACTCGACTTTGATTTATTGAACCTCTAACAAAAAAAAGGTCTTTCCAAAATTCAATTTTTAGTTGCGTATATTTCTTATCATTTAGGATGTTTTTAGGTAAAAATGAATGGATAATCATTAGTCCCTTGTCATAATTTAGTTCAACAATTTTTCCTTTGAAAAAGTCCCAACCAAAACGCCCATCAGTGCCATGTCCTGTTAATGCTGCATCGTACAATTTAGTTTGATAAGTTGTCTTTCCAATTTTAAGATTATAAAGCGTTGTGTAAAGTTCGGGTTTGATAATTAATTTATTCTCAATAGTGTTGTTTGTAAGAATTAGTTCTGTCGTACCCGTGTCAAAGTTCAAATTCAATGTGTCCTTGTCATTGAATATTGCCTTAATGAAAATAGTATTGTGTTCGTTAATAGTTAGCGGAATTGTATCACTTTTATAAAGTCGATTTTGTCCATAGCCATTAACGGATAATATTAATGAGGTAAAAAATAGAAACTGTTTCATATTTTGAGTGTCTTTTTAAAATGGCACATAACGGATTGTGGCTTCACGAAGTGTGGGCTTGATAAGCCCAAACCTTCAGGTTATCACTGAACACAAAAGTACAAAACAATCTGTAAATTCAAGACCCAAACCCCACATTTTGTGAAACCGCTGTTAGGTGCAGTTATTTTAAGAAGTTTTCTAAAAAATCGTCTATTCCTGATGTTTGTCTGCTAACTGATTCAAATAAATCATTTATTGAATAGTCATATTCAAATTCATATAACTTTTCATTGTTTTCATCAATTAATTCTATTTTTTTACGTTGATTCCACAACCATTCATCTTCATCTATGTAATGTTTATATTGGTATTCAAATAGACGAAACTTTTTATCGTTAATACTTGTAACATAAATTTTCCCCGTTATTTTTTCATCGTGTGGCAAATCAATATTGTGTTTCACAATATTCCATTCAATCTCCTTTTGATTAGTTTTTTGAATTAATGTCAATATAAAGTCTGTATTTTTATTTCTCATTTTAGTAAATCTTTTTTAAAATCTTTATTTAAGTTTTCAATGTCAGTTATTAAAGTTGTTAAATATCTATATATAGTCCTAACATAAGTTTCATCAATAATCTTATGTTTGAAAAAAAGTTTTTTAAACCATCTGATATTTTCTTTATCAACATATGTTTTTTTATGTTTATTTACCTCCACTTTTAATAAGTTGTAATATTCCATATCTTCTTGTTTTAAAGATTTTTTTAAGGATTTTAAAATTGGTGATAAATTAGTTATTTCTATTAAAATATCATTTTTACTTTCATCTATACTTGAAATTAGAACTGAGATTCTAGCACTTGATTTTTTTAAATCTTTTAAATTTTCAGGAAGTCTATTTATGAAGAAATTCTTTTTATTAAATTCTTTCAATTCTTTAGTATTACTATTTGGACGTTTCTAAAAGTCATAGATAATACTAAAGAATTGAAAGAATTTAATAAAAAGAATTT
>JANXVF010000129.1 GCA_025351785.1 Flavobacterium sp. | reverse complement strand
GTTAAGTCCGACTGCGCAGATGGTACTGCAATTTTGTGGGAGAGTATGTCACCGCCTTTTTTTATTGAAGCCCAACCCTATAAAGGTTGGGCTTCTTTTCTTATTGTAAAACGTGCTGGCAAACCTAACTTGGTAACGCGTTTTGTAAGTTCACCTTTTTAATAAATGGGAATTATTTGTTTTATCAATATTTAAAAAAAATTAGGATAAAAAAATAATTAATCCTGATAGTTTTGGTAATAAATTAGTTTTGTTAAATAAATGTGTTAACTAAAATAGATTAAAACTACATTAGAAAAAACTTATTTATTATAATAAAAGTTTAAATTTAAAAATATATAGATAACAGTTTAATGCAATATTTTTGGATGATATATAAGTTTTATTTAAAAAAAATGATTTTTTTTGACAAATCGATGATATTATGCAAGCATAGAATAATTATTATATAAATATTATTTATTATTACTATTTTAGCTAAAATTTATATTAAAATAATAATGAATATAAAAATTACAGGTACAGGAAGTTATATTCCAACAAAAGAAATTTCTAATTCTTTTTTCTTAAATCATGTATTTTTAAACGATGATGGTACTGTTTTGAATCTAAGCAATGAAGTTATTATAGATAAGTTTAAAAGTATAACTGGAATTGAAGAAAGAAGGTATGCTGATGACGAATTTTTGACGTCTGATATTGCTACGATTGCTGCAAGAGAAGCTATTAAGTCATTTCAGGGAGATCCTGAAACACTTGATTATATTATTTTTGCGCATAATTTTGGAAATGTAAAAAAGGGAACAATTCAAACTGATTTATTACCAAGTCTTGCATCTAGAGTAAAACATAATTTGAAAATTAAAAATCAAAAATGTGTAGCTTATGATATGCTTTTTGGATGTCCAGGTTGGGTTGAAGGACTAATACAAGCTACAGCGTTTATAAAAGCTGGTATGGCTAAAAAATGTCTGATAATTGGTGCAGAGACTTTATCCAGAGTCTTAGATATTCATGATAGAGATTCAATGATTTATTCTGATGGTGCTGGAGCAACTATTCTTGAAGCTACAGAAGAGGCTGGAGGTATTTTATCAAATGAGTCAGCGTCTTTTACTTTTGAGGATGCTCATTATTTATTTTTTGGAAATTCCTTTAATAAAAAGCTTGATGCAGATGTAAGATATATTAAAATGTATGGTAGGAAGATTTATGAATTCGCTCTCTTAAATGTACCAAATGCAATGAAAGTATGTCTAGATAAAAGTGACATTAAAATTACCCAAATTAAAAAAATTCTTATTCATCAGGCTAATGAAAAGATGGATGAAGCCATAATAAATAGATTTTACAAATTGTACGGACTCGAAGTTCCGAAGGACATTATGCCGATGAGTATTCATACTTTAGGTAATTCTAGTGTTGCAACTATTCCAACACTATTTGACTTACTAACAAAAGGGAAAATAGAGAATCACCATATAAATAAAGGTGATGTCATAATGTTTGCATCAGTTGGTGCAGGTATGAATGTAAACGCTATTGTTTATCAGATGTAAAATAATAATTTTGAGTGATTACTTTTAAGTTTTGAAAATAAAATTAATTTTTAATTTTGAAAATATAAGTTATACTCCCTACTTGTTTTTCATTTCCATCTGGGCTAGATTCCCATTTAGTATTAAGGGCAGCTATTTTTGCTTGAGATGCCAGACAACTTGCAGTATTAGTAGTTCCTCTAAAACCTGATTTTGCTTCTATTACTTTTCCGGTTTTATCTACAGTAATTTTCACAACAACAATTCCCTCTTCATTACAATTATATATTGGCTGTGGTGTACTTAATGCTTTTCTGTTTCCAAGAGAATAACCAGATCCATTACCTTTTCCATTTCCATTTCCACTACCTGAACCACTTCCAGATCCAGTGCCTATCCCAGTTCCTATGCCACCACCACTACCGCCCCCAGAACCACCAGAACCAGAGTAACCGTTTGAATTTAAATCTCCATTTGACCGCCCTTGATTTCCAGTAGAATTACTATTACCATCTCCTCCTTTTTTATTTCCATGTAATATATTTGCAAGAGCATCATCGGTTTTTCTTATAATAGGTTTTACTATTTCTACTGGTTTTGATTCTTTTTTTATTACAATATTTGTTTTCTTTTTTATCTCTGTTTTAGCAATAGCAACATCTGTTTCACTATTATTATCTTGAGTAATAATATTTTCATCAGGTGTAGCAGTTGGAGCAACTGTTTTTGTTGGTTGTTTTACTTCCAATTCTTTACTTTTAAAATCTTGACCAGAACCCAAGTCAGAATCTCCGAAGTTTACACTCATTCCGCCACCTCCGCCACCTCCAGTTAACTCAGCAAGATTTGATGGTGGCCAAAATCTTATAAAAAATAACAGAATTAATAGTGCTGAATATATTAATATGGCCAAAAAAAAAGATTTTCTTTTGTCCTCTACAGTGGAATCTATTTTCATAGTTACTTCATTTTTGATTTATAACGAATTAATAGTAAAAATATTGTTTTATAAAATTTATATCAGTTGATTTAGGGCTATTTCAAATGCTTTAGCACTAATATTTTTTTTATCTGAATTCTGTAGATATATTTTATGAATGGCTTTTCTAATTGTTTCTGATGTATCAAAGAAAATAGATTCGTCTGTCATTTGTACTTTTTTCTCCATAAAGTATGCAAAAACTCTTGCCATTCCACAGTTTGAAATAAAATCAGGGATTAAACTTATTTTTGAATCAGTTTCTTCCATAATAGGTCCAAAGAAAATTTCTTTATCTGCAAACGGAACATTTGCACCACAAGATATAACTTCTAATCCTGAAGATATTAATGAATCGATTTGATTTTTTGTTACTAGTCTAGATGCGGCACAAGGTGTAAAAATTGATGCGCCAATGCTCCATATTTTCGAATTTATTTCTTCAAAAGGGATCATTTTTTTTGAAATAAGTTTGTTTCCATCTTTATTTAAAAATAAATGTTTTATTTCATCAAATGAGAATCCTTCTTCATTAATAATGCCACCATCACGGTCAATAATTCCTATAATTTTTGCTCCCATTTCTGATAAATAAAATGCTGCGGCAGATCCAACATTACCAAATCCTTGAACAATAGCCTTTTTTCCTTTTACATCTCCACCATAAATAGTATAAAAATGTCTTACCGCTTCGGCAACTCCATATCCTGTAATCATATCAGCAACAGTATATTTTCTGGATACATCAGGTGAAAATTTTGTATTTTCAATTACTTTAACAACGCCTTGACGCAATTGACCAATTCTATTAATTTTATCAGCTTCAGAAGGTTTAAAATGCCCATTAAAAACACCTTCTTGTGGATGCCACACGCCACATTCTTCAGTCATCGGGATTACTTCATGAATTTCATCTACATTTAAATCACCTCCAGTTCCATAATAACTTTTTAATAAAGGCGAAACTGCTTTATACCATCGTTGTAAAACTCCTTTTTTACGAGGATCGCTGGGATCAAAATTAATTCCAGATTTTGCGCCTCCAATAGCAGGACCCGAAACTGAAAATTTTACTTCCATGGTTTTTGCTAAAGATAATACTTCGTTCATATCTAGCCCTTTTCTCATTCGAGTTCCGCCACCTGCTGCACCACCTCTAAGCGAATTTATTACAGTCCAGCCTTCAGCTTCGGTTTCTGAGTCTTTCCAATTAAATATGATTTCGGGTTCTTTATTTTCAAATTTTTTGAGTAAATCTTTCATTTTCAAATTTAGTTTGTATTGCAAATATAAACTTTATAAAAGATTTCAGATTTCGATTTTAAGAATTTAACTGGTTATTTTAAAACTAATTCTTTTTAATTAGAAAAAAGAATTAATTTTGAATCAATAAATTAATTAAATAATGAAAAAAGAAATAAAAACTCAAAATTGGCATCAAACCCACAATGAATCGTTAAGTTTTGGAAGTAAACTTGCAGATAAGGTTGCAGAAAAAATGGGTTCGTGGAGATTTATTATCATACAAACCATAATAGTGGCAGTATGGATGTTATTTAATGTTATAGCGTTTGTAAAGCATTGGGATCCTTATCCGTTTATATTATTAAACTTATTATTTTCAACTCAAGCTGCTTATGCCGCCCCAATAATTATGATGGCCCAAAACAGACAAACAGAACGAGATAGAGCTCAGGCTCAAGCCGATTATCAAACTAACATTGATGCAAAACTTGAAATTGAAGAATTAACAGAAAAATTAAATGCTATTGAAATTAACAAGCTAGATAAGATAATAGAAATGCTTGATAAATTGAATACTGGAAACTCTAAATAGATTAAAAAAACCACTTTAATACACTTCAAGCAGAAGTTTGAACACTTATGAAGAAGTGTCAATTAAAGTGGTTTTTTCATTAAATTATTTGTTGTAACGTTTGTCCGGAGTTCCGTCTTTTTTCAAAACAACTTTAGTTTCTACTTTTTTTGAATAACGCTTATCTGGAGTTCCGTCTTTTTTCATAACAGTTTTAACTTCAGTTTTCGTAACAACTTTTGTAGTTTTTTTTGCTACTTCTTGTGAATTTGATGTTAATGTAAATCCAACAAGGGCAATGAGTGTAAAAAATAATTTTTTCATCTTTTTTGATTTTAAATTCAATGCTAATCTACAAAAAAATTAATAATTATAATTTTTTTATTAGTTGTTATTTTTAATTGTTAAGACTCAAAGTTTTTCCACAAATTATAAAGTTCTGATAGTTTGTAAAACTTCATATTATTTTGATTTACATAATTGCAAATTTGAATTAGCGTATTCATATCTGTTTGATAACTCGCATTGGCAGTTAAGACTGGTTTATGTGCATATAAAATTAAAATTTTGTGATTTAATTTTGCATATTCTAATAGTTTTATAAAATATGAAATGCTAAAATGAGAATAACTAGAATCTATACCAAGACCATAAACTAAATTTGAATTGTTATAATAACAATTTTGAATATTAGGATTCAGTGCGCCATAAGTTGTGCCACGAAGGATATTAAATGTTGAAAATAATTTTGTATCAATTGAATTATTCCTCGCGCCATAAGGATAAGCAAAAGATTTTATAGCAAAAGAATTTGCATTCATTATTGACATCATAGGGCTAATTTCATTGTTAAAATATGCCTCTACTCCATAACTATTACTATATTCAACTGCATTGATATGGTTTAAACTATGTCCAGCAATTTCATGTCCATAATTTTCAAGAGCTTTAAGTATTACAATTTTTTCTGGTGAAAATTGATTCACTTTACTAACACAAAATGTAGCTTTCCAAGAATAATTTTTTAAAATATCTTGAGCCATTTCCCATTCGTAAACATAATCATCATCAAGAGTGAGTACAACTCCAGCTTGATACTTTGGCAATGAATTTATCTCATCATTTTTTGAACATGAAATTAAAATAATCGGGATAAGCAGTAAATAATAATATTTTTTCACAGAAGTTTTTCTATTAGATACCAAATGTTAAAAAGGTTGCGTTGAATCAAAATAATAAATCTCACCAGAACTGTGATCAAATTTTGCACCAGTTACACTACTTAAAACATTTATTTCGTTACGAAGTTTTAATACACCGAGTAAACCAAAAATTAATGCTTCTTTAAATTCTATTATTTTTTTTGAAGGAATTGTAATTTTAATTTTGGGTAAATAAAGTTGTATTTGCTCGACTAAAAAATCATTTAAAGTGCCACCACCAGTTATTAATAAATTTGTATTTTTTTGTGGCAATCCTAACGAAATTTGATAAGCAATATGTTTTGTAAATGTGTGCATTTTACTCTCAATTGGAATTAAAAATTTTTCAATAAGTGGTAAAACAATATCTTGAACAAATTCAAATCCTAACGATTTTGGATGTGTTTTTTTATAATATTCTAAATTATTTAATTCATCAAATAACTCTTGATTGAAATTTCCTGATTTTGAAATTTTCCCTTTGTCATCATACTCAAAGCCAAGTTTATTTGCGTAGAAATTTAAAATAGTATTAACAGGCGAAATGTCGAACGCTATTCTATTTAAATCTTTTTCGAAAGAAATATTAGAAAATCCTCCTAAGTTTAAACAATAATCATAACTAGAAAATAAAATTTTATCGCCAATAGGAACTAACGGAGCACCTTGTCCACCCAATGAAATATCTTGAACTCTAAAATTACAAACCACATTTTGATTGCATAGTCTAGCTATATCAGGAAGATTGCCAATTTGTAAAGTAAATCCGTTTTGGGGTTGATGCAAAATAGTATGTCCATGACTACAAACTGCATCAATATTTATGATGTTATGTTTTATTACAAAATCTGAAATTATTTTACCTAGTAATTTAGTATATTCTATATCGAGAATATTCAATTCGTTAATAGAATAATTAATTGCTTTTTTAAGTGTACTTAACCAGTTTAAATCATATGCAATAGTGTCTGCCTCTTGAAGTTCAAAATTCCATTTTTCATCTTTCAAATAGAAAATAATATGAGCTAAATCTACACCGTCTAGCGAAGTTCCCGACATTACGCCAACTATATTATACCGATTTTTAAACATTATCTAAATTTACTAAAACGTTTGAAATTTTAATTTAAATGCACTATTTTTGTATCAAAATTAATCATTTTAAGAAACCTTTTACTACAATATGGATTTTAATCTAACCGAAGAACATTTAATGATTCAACAAGCAGCTAAAGATTTTGCAGTTGCTGAACTTTTGCCTGGAGTGATTGAACGAGATGAGCTATCAAAATTTCCTGCCGAACAAGTTAAAATGATGGCAGACTTAGGATTTATGGGAATGATGGTTGATCCAAAATATGGAGGATCGGGTCTGGATAGTGTTTCATACGTTTTAGCATTAACTGAAATTGCAAAGATTGATGCTTCGGCAGCAGTAATTATGTCGGTAAACAATTCATTAGTATGCGCAGGAATTGAAAAATATGGAAATGAAGACCAAAAAATAAAATATTTAGTGCCACTAGCAAAAGGCGAAGTCATTGGTGCTTTTTGTTTGAGTGAACCCGAAGCGGGAAGTGATGCAACTTCACAAAAAACAACCGCAATAGATAAAGGGGATTTTTATTTGCTAAACGGAACAAAAAATTGGATTACAAACGGATCAACGGCATCTACATATATTATCATCGCCCAAACAGATGTCGAAAAAGGGCACAAAGGTATTAATGCTCTTATAGTTGAAAAAGGCTGGCCTGGTTTTGAAATTGGGATAAAAGAAAAAAAGATGGGAATTCGAGGAAGTGATACCCATTCTTTAATGTTTACAGATGTTAAAGTCCCAAAAGCAAACCGAATAGGTGAAGATGGTTTTGGTTTTAATTTTGCAATGAATGTTTTAAATGGTGGTCGAATAGGTATTGCTTCTCAAGCATTAGGTATTGCAACTGGAGCTTACGAATTGTCATTAGCATACGCTCAACAGCGAAAAGCTTTTGGAAAAGAAATTTTTAAACATCAGGTTATTGCATTTAAATTAGTCGATATGGCAACCCAAATTATGTGTGCCAGATTATTGTGTTTAAAAGCGGCTTCAGAAAAAGATGAAGGAAAAGATATTTCACAAAGTGGCGCTATGGCAAAACTATATGCATCACAAGTGGCAATGGATACTACAATAGAAGCGGTACAAATTCATGGAGGAAACGGATATGTAGCAGAATATCATGTAGAACGAATGATGCGAGACGCAAAGATTACTCAAATATATGAAGGAACCTCAGAGATACAACGAATTGTAATTTCTAGAACTTTAGTTTCATAACGCAAAAACATATCGATTAAAACCCTTTCAAAATCTACATGTTTTTTAAGGGTTTTTTGTTTATTTTTACTTCATTAATTTATTTTTATGTATGAAGAATTAAAATATTGGTATTTGAGAGATCACAAATTATTCTGGACACTAAGCATGTCTCAAATAAAACAATTGTGTATAATTACCGGATTTAAAAAAGCATCAAAAGGCGATATTATTTACTTTTCGTCAAGCGATGTGCCTAGAATTTTTTTACTTAAAAAAGGAAATATCAAAATAGTTTCTATAGACGAAGATGGAAATGAAACTATCAAAGAAATTCTTCAAAAAGGAGATTTGTTTGGAGAATTATCACTAGAAGCTGACACTGAGATAAACGAATATGCAAAAGCGTTAACCCCTGAAGTTTCAATTTGTAGCTTTTTAATGTCAGATTTTGAAGCGTTAATCTTAAAAAATCCAAATTTAGCATTATCCTACACCAAGTTTGTAGGAATGCGAATGAAACGTTTAAAAAATAATTATTCAGATTTAATTTCAAAAGATGCTAAAACTAGATTAACATCCTTTTTAAAAAATTGGGCAACAAAAGAAGGAATTTTTAATGGAAACAAAGTTGTAATCCAAAATTACTTAACCCAAGCAGATATTGCTCAAATAATATGCACTTCAAGACAAACAGCCACTCAAATCCTAAACGACTTGGTGGAACAAAACTTAATTCATTACAACCGCAAAGAAATTTTAATTGATGATATTTTTAAACTTTAACCTAAATTTTATCAAAATGTAAACTAGCCGACATTTTATAATTTTAAATATCAAGATTTTTGATTATTAAAACTTATAATTATGAAAAATATATTTTTATTACCCTTTTTAGTTTTCATGTTGTCCTGTGAGCAAGAAGGAGAGTTCACAAAAGTAAATCTAAACAATCATGTTTCGGCTACTGCAACATTACTTTTTACAGGAAATTTTGAACCCACTTCTGGGATTTCAGTTTCTGGAGCTGTAAAAATATATTTTGATAACAATCAATATTATGTTACTCTAAATGATTTCAATATTTCATCAGGACCTGATTTGAAAGTTTATTTATCAAAATCAAATACACCAAATCAATTTGTAACCTTAGGAAATTTGACTTCAGCAACTAATTACACTGTCCCTGCCGGAATAGATGTGGCAGATTACTCTTATGTATTAATTCATTGTCAGCAATACAATCATTTATTTGCTACAGCAAAACTAATTCAAAATTAATTATGAAAAAGTTATTTTTAATACTAAATATTACATTTTGTTTATCAAAACTATTTGCTCAAGGTTGCAGTGATGCAGGTATTTGCTCTGTTGGGGCTGTAACAAGTTTATCAAAAAATAATGATAAAAATGCGATAGAATTTGCCTCAATTTATGGAATAGGTCTTGCCGATGTTACTTATATTTCGCCGTATATTTCTTACACAAGAAAGTTTAGTGATAAATTTTCACTCAATAGTCGTGTTACGTTTTCATCTGCTCATGGTAGTTTTGGTACAAAATCAAGTTTTGGAGATGCTTTTTTAATTGGAAGTTATTCGTTTAAAGAAAAAAAGAATAAACAATGGAGTATTCTAAGCGGTTTTAAATTTCCTTTAAATGGTTCTAATTTAAAGATAAATGGATTTTCACTTCCGTTGGATTATCAGTCTAGTTTAGGAACTTTTGATTTGTTTTTAGGAGCAAATTTTAATTATAAAAAATGGGATTTTAATTCGGTTTTACAAGTACCAGTTTTTAATATTAATAAAAATTCATATTTTGATGAATTTTCGGCATCAAACGATTTTCCTACGACTAATTTGTTTAAACGAAAATCAGATATTTTGTTCAGGACAACCTATACAATAAAAACAAAATCAAAAAAATTTACATTCAAACCCAATATTTTATTTATTTATCATCTTGGTGAAGATACCTATGAGAATATTTTTGGAATAGAAAAAAGTATAAAAAATTCTGACGGATTAACCATTAATGGAAATTTAATTACTTCCTATTCTTTTAATAAAAATAGTTCATTAGATTTATCTTTAGCAACACCATTTTTGGTAAGAGAGATTCGTCCCGATGGATTAACGAGAAGTTTTGTAGGAAGTATTATCTATAAAATCAATTTCTAAAGGGAAAAATACTTTTAATTTTTGTATAACATTTTACAGTTGAATTTCACATTTTTTTATTAAATTATACCAAATTGTAAACTAGCCGACATGAGTAATTTTTGATATTACATAAATTTGTCCTAATAATTTAAACGATTTAAAAACAATTTAAAAACAATCAAAATGAAAAGACAAATTTTAATTTTATTAGTATCACTTACAGCGGTTACATCATTTGCTCAATCTTCTAAAAGAGTCTCGCAATTTAATTTAGAAAACAAAGTTGCAATTCAAGGTTATGATCCAGTGGCCTATTTTAAACTATCTAAAGCTGTAAAAGGAAAAAAAGAAATAACGGCTAGTAATGAAGGAGTTCAATATTACTTTTCATCTCAAGTAAACAAAGATTTATTTTTAAAATCTCCATCAAGTTACGAGCCTCAATATGGCGGTTGGTGTGCTTATGCAATGGGAGCAACAGGCGAGAAAGTTGATATAAATCCTGAAACTTTTAAAATTGTCGATACTAAATTATATTTATTTTATAATGCTTTTTTTAACAATACTCTTAAATCTTGGAATAAAGACGAAATGAACTTGAAGAAAAAAGCAGATATGAGTTGGAAAAAATTTAGTAACTAATATTATAATTTATAAATCAAAATAAGATGAAAAAATCAGTATTTACATTGATAATCAAGTTTGTTGCAGTAATAATTTTAATTCAAACATTATATTTCAAATTTTCAGGTGCAGACGAATCTATTTATATTTTTACAAAACTAGGAATTGAACCTTTTGGAAGAATTGGTTCTGGAATTGTGGAACTTATAGCATCAATTTTAATATTAATTCCTAAAACAACATTAATTGGCGCAATTTTAGGTTTTGGAACTATGCTTGGTGCAATTTTTTCTCATATATTTGTACTCGGAATTGAAGTAAAAAATGATGGAGGAACATTATTTTTACTTGCAGTAGTCACTTTGGTTTGTTGTTTCATATTAATTTATCAAGAAAAAAATAAAATTATTAATCTTTTGAAATTAAAATTTAATTTATAAATTAGAACTTTAAAACTGTATACTACACTAAAACGTATATCTAGAATAATAATAATAATATGTTACTACCTTCTATAAAAAATACTTTGAACGAGTTAACCGATTTGTTATCACAAATTTCAATTGAGGATTATATTGCACCTTGTTATGGTTTAAGTAATGCAACAATTGGCGAACATACACGTCATATTATAGAAATGTTTCAATGTTTGGAGAGTCAATATGAAAGTTCAATTATAAATTATGACGACAGGAAACGTGATTATTTAATACAAACAGATACTAATGTTGCCAAAGAAGCAATAGTCGAAATTATTAAAAATTTAGAAAAACCTAATAAAAATATCATACTTCAACAACTTTTAGACGGTGAAGAACTTCAAATAGAAACTAACTATTATAGAGAGTTGCTTTACAATTTAGAACACTGCATACATCATCAAGCCTTGATAAAAGTTGCAGTTCTAAACAATGAAAATCTTAAAATTGATGAAAATTTTGGGGTTGCTCGTTCTACAATTGAATTTAGAAAACAATGTGCACAGTAAGTTTTGTAGCATCAAACAATAAATTTATTATTACTTCAAATAGAGACGAAAAAGTTATTCGTCCGGCAATTGAACCCAAAAGTTATATTTTGAATAATAAAAATATAACTTTTCCTAAAGATCCTAAGGCAGGTGGGACTTGGTTTGCAGTTTCAGAAAACGGCACAGTTTTAGTACTTTTAAACGGAGGCTCAGACAAACATGAGGTAAAACAGCATTATAAACGAAGTCGCGGTTTGATTGTTTTAGATTTAATAAGTTCAAATCAAACGGTTTTAGAATTTTGGAAAACAATAAACCTTGATCAAATAGAACCTTTTACCCTAGTACTTTTTTTGAACAATGAACTATATCAACTTCGATGGAACGAAATTGATAAAGAATGCATCAAACTTGACGAATCTAAAAGTTATATTTGGTCTTCTAGTACATTATATTCCAGAGAAATTAGAGAAAAAAGAAGCAATTGGTTTGATACATTTTTACAAACAAAACCTAATATATCACCCTCTGAAATGTATAATTTTCATCGATATACCGAAATTGAAAATCAAGAAAATGGACTTATCATTAATAGAAATGATGTTATGCAAACTCTAAGTATAACTCAATCAGTTATTGAGGACACTAATTTTATCCTTAAATATTGCGACTTACAAACAAAAGAAGAATTCACAAAATCATTCAGTACTATATAAATTGAAACAATTTTTTTACAAACTCACGAACTGGGAATTTTGGCCTTTTAAAATTGTTTATATTCCAATTTATTTTCTTTGGGCATATTATTCTTTAAAAGCTAGATCACTTTTCTTTTTTAATGCCTGCAACCCATCAATTAAAAATGGTGGATTTATCAACGAATCAAAAAAAAAGATTTACAATATAATTCCCCAAAAATATTATCCGCAAACAGAAATAATAAAAGGACAAATTTCATTTGAAAAAGTAATAGCAATAGTAAATAAATCGAATGTAAAATTTCCTTTGATAGCCAAGCCAGATATAGGTTTGCGAGGTTCGGCAGTAAAGAAAATTAAAAATTTAGACGATTTGTTATTATATCATTCTAAGGCTAATTTTGATTATCTTGTTCAAGATTTAATTCCCTATGAAAACGAAGTTGGAATATTTTATGTTAGATTTCCTAACGAAACCAAAGGAAAAATCACAGGAATTGTGGCCAAAGAATTTTTGATTGTAGAAGGAAACGGAAAAGCAACAATCGAAAAATTAGTCAAACAAAATCCGAGATTTAGAATACAATTGCGTTCATTAAAAAAGGAATATGGAGCAAAACTTAAAGAAATTTTACCAGCAGGCGAAAAGTTGAACTTAGTTCCATTTGGTAATCATGCACGAGGTGCGAAATTTATTGATGCAAGCTACCGTAATTCAGAAAAATTAGAAAATGTGCTCAATGAGATGTGCCTTCAAATTGAAGATTTTTATTTTGGAAGACTCGATATTATGTACAACACTTGGGAGGAATTTGAAAATGGCAAAAATTTTCAGTTAGTCGAATTAAATGGTGCCGCGAGCGAACCTACACATATTTACGATCCAAAACATTCTATATTTTTTGCTTGGAAAGAATTAGCACGTCACATTTCATATATGTTCAAGATAAGTATTGAAAATCACAATCGTGGATTTCAGTACCTTTCACATCGTGAGGGTATGAAGGAATATCGTTTACATCAAGAACAAAGCGAAAAAATTGTCAATTTTTAACTAAATTTCACCATAAGAAACAATAGAAATGATAACATTAAAAAACTTAGTAGTTGGATTTCTAGTAAGCTTTGTTGGATCTATTCCATTAGGTTATCTCAATATTATAGGATATGAAATTTATACCAAAAAAGGAATTAATAATACTATCCAATATTTAATTGGGGTAGTTATAATCGAGGCAATTGTTATTTACCTAACGCTTATTTTTGCCAATATTTTGACTAAAAATAAGCAATGGATGAAAAAAATAGAACTATTTACTATTTTTTTTTTATTAATTCTTGCTTCTACTTTTTTTATTAATAATGATAATTCTGGCACAAATTTAAAGTCAGTATACACTAATTATTTACCTTTAATTACCGGGATAATTTTAAGTAGTTTAAATTTTATTCAAATCCCTTTTTGGACAGGATGGAATTTATATCTTATTAATAATAAATTTATTACTATCAAAAGATATAATAAATTTTTCTATCTAGCTGGCACTATACTTGGCACTTTTTTGGGTATGCTAAGTCTTATTTTAAGTTTATATTATTTTTCAAAAAATAGTTCTGTTATCAATCAAAATACAATTTCTAAGGGAATTCCTTTGGTATTTTTTGGTCTAGCTATTTTTCAAATTTATAAGTTTTATAAAAAATATTATTCTAAATAAATCAATAATTTGAAATTTAGTTTTCAGTATATTTACATTATTAAATTCAACATGAAAAATATAATTATAACAGGAACTTCAAGAGGAATAGGATATGAATTAGCATTACAATTTGCAAAATCAGGTTATAATGTATTAGCGTTATCAAGAAAAATTCCAATTCAATTCAAGGATATACCAAATATCAAATGCCTTTCTGTAGATTTATCTTCGGAGCTTGATTTAAAAAATGTAAATGATTTTCTAAATAAAACATGGAAAAAAGTAGATGTTTTGATTCACAATGCTGGTAGTTTATTAAACAAGCCTTTTGCCGAGACTACGCAGCTTGACTTTGAAAATGTATATAAAGTCAATGTTTTTGGAGTAGCTAACTTAACGCGTGTTTGTTTGCCATTTTTACAGAAAGGGAGTCATGTAGTTTCTATTAGTTCGATGGGCGGAATTCAAGGAAGTTCAAAATTTGCTGGGCTTTCGGCTTATTCGTCAAGCAAAGGAGCATTAATCACACTTTCAGAACTTCTTGCCGAGGAATATCGCGCTCAAGGAATTTCGTTTAATGTTTTAGCTTTAGGATCTGTAAATACCGAAATGTTACAAGAGGCATTTCCAGGATATGAAGCACTAATTTCTGCCACTGAAATGTCAGATTATATTTTTAATTTTGCTTTAAATGGAAATAAATTTTACAACGGTAAAGTATTACAAGTTTCCTCTTCAACACCATAATTTTGAGTGAGGTTTTAGCTAAATATCTTCCAGAACATGCAGTTCATGCAGTTTTTGAGTTAATCAAAAATAATGCTGTACATCTTAAAATTGTAAATGAACGTCAAACCAGACATGGCGATTATCGAAAAGGTGTTACTGGAAAACATGAAATTACTGTAAATGTTAATTTAAATAAGTATAGATTTTTAATAACTTTGGTGCACGAAATTGCTCATCTTGTAGCTTTTGAAAAATATGGTACAAAAATTTTACCACATGGAGTTGAGTGGAAAATTACATTTCAAAAACTTATGGTTCCATTTATTCATCCAGAAATTTTTCCGAATTCAGTATTGTCTTTAGTGGCAAACCATTTTAGAAATCCCACTGCAAGTAGCGATACTGATGCAAAGTTAGCTTTTGCTTTAAAACAATTTGACGAACGAAAACCCGATATTAGTTTTATACACGAAGTTCCGAGTGGCAGTTTTTTTAGAATAAAAAACGGAAGAGTTTTTCAAAAAAAAGGTCTTCGAGTAAAGCGATACGAATGTTTAGAAATAAAAACAGGACGCTTATTTTTATTTAATGCAAATGCAGAAGTTGAAATAATTCTGGGGTGATTCCAAGATTTAATTAAAAATAATTAGAACTTTGCAAATTAGTGACTTAGTGGCAAAAAATAAATAAATATGAATAAAAATTATTACGCAATATTAATGGCTGGTGGAGTTGGCTCCCGTTTTTGGCCGGTATCTACAACTGAATTTCCAAAGCAATTTCATGATATGTTAGGTTCAGGATCGACCTTAATCCAAAAAACTTTCAGTCGTTTGTCAAAATTAATTCCACAAGAAAATATTTTTATTTTAACGAACGAAAAATATAATGATTTAGTATTAGAGCAGTTGCCAATGGTAAATCAAGAACAAGTATTATTAGAACCAGCGATGCGAAATACAGCACCTTGTATTCTATACGCATCATTAAAAATTCAAAAGGCAAATCCTGATGCAGTTATGGTTGTTGCGCCAAGTGATCATTGGATTGAAGACGAAGATGCATTTGCAAATAACCTAAAAAAATGTTTTGATTTTTGTGAAAAAAAAGATACTTTGATGACATTAGGCATTCAGCCTACATTTCCAAACACAGGTTTTGGATATATCGAATTTGATAAATCGGATGGAAATTCTATAAAAAGAGTGAATCAGTTTAGAGAAAAACCCGATTATGAAACTGCAAAATCTTTTCTCGAACAAGGAAATTTTCTTTGGAACGGAGGAATTTTTATTTGGAGCGTAAAATCTATTACTGCAGCGTTTGAAAAATTTCAACCACAAATGAGTGCCTTGTTTTTAAAAGGTAATGAAAGTTATAATACCAATAATGAAAAGAATTTTATAAATCTAAATTATGCCAACGCAGCAAACGTTTCGATAGATTATGCCATAATGGAAAGTGCTAAAAATGTTTATGTTTTGCCAGCAACTTTCGATTGGAATGATTTAGGAACCTGGGGACAGTTGCACGATAAATTAGACAAAGACGAAAATAATAATGGTGTAATTAATGCACAAGTTGTTTTAGAAAATGCTTCAAATAATATTATCAGATCTGATGCTTCAAAAATAATAGTTATAGATGGCTTGCACGATTATATCATAGTTGATAAAGAAGGGGTTTTGCTCATTTATCCAAAAAGTAAAGAGCAAAATATAAAACAAATAATAAATGAAGTTAGTAAATTATGATTTGATTTATTATATTTGAAATTCTAAACTTTTATTAAAAAGAAGTATAAAATTAATGAATTATGAAAAATTTTATTTTTAAATATTTTTTTTTAACAATTAGTTTGTTTATTGTAAATGAAACTTCCTTTGCTCAACTTCAAAATTTCACATTAAATCTTACTAAAACTGACGAAACTTGCACTGGTAATGCGACACTTTCGTTTACTACAACTGGTGCAACTTCTGGTTCTATTATAGTTTACAGAATTTATCAACTGCCAAACATTACCTCTCCTGTTGCTATTACATCATCAAACTTATTTTCTGGTTTAGTAGCAGGCAATTATACAGTTATTGCTACCCAAACAGTAGGAAGTTTAAGTAATACAGCGCAGCAAAATATTACTATAAATAATACAGTTACTACTTTAGTTTACAATTTAACGAACGTTGCGGTAGGTTGTGGTGATTTTTCAAATTTAACTGCAACCGTAGTTAATGGAAATCCAGCAACATACGAAATAATTTCTGGACCTGTAATTGTAGCTCCCCAAGTTTCAAATACTTTTTTGAACCTGCCTTTGGGTACGTACAATGTTAGAGTGAATGACGTTTGTGGCGATGGAATTGTTCAAACTTTTACGATAATCAAAATAAATAATAAAAATTTATCGTTAACAAATTTTTCACCAAGTTGTAAATTATTAGATTGTGATAATTTGAGTGGGTCTTTTTCGATATCGGCAACTACCAATTCAATACGATATCCGTTAACAGTAGAGTTTACAGTTTTAAATCCTTCTGGTGGTTTACCGACTGTTATAAATCAAACTATAAATTCAGGTAGTTTAACTTCACTAAGTATTCCATTAACAGTACCATACTATTACAACATAAATACATATTATAAAATAAAAGTAGTTGATGCCTGTGGTTACATTTATATTTTAGAAGATTTTTATAAAATAAAAATAAGTCTTAATTTGTCATTAGCAGAAACTTGCATAAAATCATTTTCATTAAATTTGTGTAATTTTGTTGCTCCTTATAATGTTACATTTTTAAGCTCCCCACCTGGTTTTGCTCCTTCACTTTACAACCCAAATCATCCAGGTCCTTTTACTACAGTTTCTACATCATATCAATCTACAGCGACAAACACGATTCCAAACGGAAATTATACAGTTAAAATTGTAGATGCCTGTGGTCGGTCTGATCAACAGGATATTACAATATCCGATCCTGAACCTTTATTCAAAGTTTTCCCTGATATATTGACTTGTGGAAATTCAATAATTAAAATTCCAAGAGAGAATTTTCCTAAAGTTGTTTCTGTAATTCTCACAAATGCATCACCTACATATCCTGTAGCATTACCCTATAATGTTTCGTTTAATATTGTTGGAGGGATTTTTCAAATGAGTTTTTCTCCTGGTATTTACACATTTGATGTAATAGATGAATGTGGTCATCCATTCACTTATATTGTCAATGTTTATCAAATTGTTACAGATGTTTTGAAAGTAACAACCGATACAAGCTGTACAAACCCTACTGGTTCAATTAAACTTACAACTATTCAATATTATGATGATGGTATAATACCTGCTGTTATTTTCCCTAAACCTTTAACGCAACATATAACTTCTGTTGTTATAACAAATGCACCTTCTAGTTTTGCTTTTCCGCTACCATATAATGCAAACAATACAATTATTTTCCCAGATGCAATCGAAGCATTTATTCCTAATTTGCCAGTTGGAAATTATACAATTGCTATCACAAATAATTGTGGAGTTGTTAAAATTATAAATGTTATAATTGCTGTTACTGTTTCTCAAAGTCCACCTACAGTTGTATTTCGAGTAGGATGTACATCAGGATTTTCATCAATAAAATTAAAAAGTTCAAATGGTAATTTTCAAACTGTAATTATTACTGCGGCTCCATCAACTTTTCAATTTCCATTGCCTTATAATGTTTCTTTCAATATTGCAACAGATGGATTATTTTATATGAATTCATTACCATCAGGAATTTATACTTTTTACACTAAAGATGGCTGTGATGTTGAAAATACAACTCAGTTTAATATTCAAGGATATCAAGTTATAAGCGATGTAAATAATGTTATAGAAAATTGCGGGTCTTTTAATTTATATTTATTTAATTCTACAAATAGCAGCAATAATTCTGAATATTGGCTTCAAAAATTCAATCCATTAACAGGAAATTGGGGACATCCACTTACTGGAACTCCATATTTAAACAATAATATTTTTGCTGGTTCATCATTACAATTATCAAATTATGGTTCAACTTTAAATATTGCTGCAACAGGTGATTTTAGAATTTTAAAAGTAGATTATATTTATTCAAATGGAAGTCCAATTTTGACTATCTGTGTCAATACAATAAAAACATTTACATATACAGGTGAACTAAAAATACTTTCAGCTTATTCATTCCCTTGTGTAAACGGTGGAAACGAAGTTGTTGTAGTTGCAAATGGTGTCCCACCATTAGATTATAAAATTACAGCAAAAAATGGAATTGCTTTTGCGATTAATAATGGAACATCCAATATATTTTCTGGTTTGCAACCGGCCATATATAATTTTAGAATTCAAGATCAGTGCGGTAACATTGTAAACAGATTATTTGATATTCAAACATTACCCCAACCAGAAATTTCTCCTGTAAATCTTTGTGATGGAACAAATGGTCAGCTATCTGTTCAACCTTTTGCATTTCTAAATTATGAATGGTGGAAAGGATCTGCAACAGGAACGATTTTAAGCACCACAAATGTTTTAAATTTTAGTCCGTTTTCTAATGTGACTTCACCTGGGACTTATTATGTTAGAATTTTTGCACCCAATACAAATTCTTGTGTTGACAGAATTTTATCCTACACAGTTCCAGCTATAAACAGTCCTAATGCGGGTTTAGATGGCAGTTTAACATTGTGTGGCGCAACAAATTCTGTAAATTTATTTACGCTTCTAAATGGCACTTATGATACTGGAGGAATTTGGAGTGAAACTACAAATAGTGGTATGTTGTCTGGAAATAGTTGGTTGCCATTAGGAATATCTTTTGGAACCTACATATTTAAATACAAAGTTTTAGGCTTTTGTACTACATTTGATGAGGCCTTGGTTGTTATAAATCTTAATCCTGTTACTGAAACTCCAATAATTACAGTAAATCCCGAATTTTGTATCGATGAAACTATTTCATTAAATGTACAGAATATTCCAAATGCAACCTATTTATGGTCGGGACCAAATGGTTTTACATCTACACTTCAAAATCCCACAATTTTAAATAGTTCGGTTCAAAATTCAGGCACTTACACAGTGAAAGCTTTTATAAATGGTTGCGATAATGAGTCGTCAAAAACTATTTTAGTTAAACCTTTTCCTAGTTTTGATATAACACAAGCTTGTATTGGTGGAGCTTTTACTGTACAAGTTGTTCCAAATTCAAATTCATTTGACGCCAATGTTGTTACTTACAATTGGACTGGACCAAATGGTTTTACAAGCAGTGCAAATCCGATTTTACTTACCGCTCAACCACAAGGAATATACACTGTAACGGTTTCTAATTCAAACCTTTGTAGCAAATCAGTAGCAGTTGATATTAAGTCTACATTTTGCGAAATTCCAAATGTGGTAACACCTTCAAATCCAAATCCAAATAATCAAAGTTTTGATTTGACAGGTTATGATGTAGAAAAATTAGAAATTTTTAGTCGTTGGGGACGCTTAGTTTATAATTCAAATGATTATGTTAATCAATGGCACGGACAAAATAATAATGGTGGTAGTCTACCTGGCGGAACTTATTATTATTTTATAAGTTTAAAATCAGGACTAGAAAAGCATGGTTGGGTATTTTTAGCTCAATAAATGGAATTAATTCTATTTAATATTTGATTTAAATTATTTTAATCATAAATTATTCTTTCTTATTTTGAGCTTTTCTAATTTTTTTAAACAAATTTGATGAGTAAACAAAATCAATTATTGCTTCATTATCTGTTTTAAAAATTTCTTTTTTAGTTCCTTCCCAAGCTAAAATTCCTTCTTTCAGAAAAATAATTCGTTCACCTATTTCCATAACCGAGTTCATATCATGTGTATTTACGACGGTTGTAATATTATATTCCTCGGTTATTTCTTTAATCAAATTATCAATTACAGTTGAAGTTTTAGGATCTAAACCAGAGTTTGGTTCATCACAAAACAAATATTTCGGATTATTAACAATTGCTCTAGCAATGGCTACTCTTTTTTGCATTCCTCCCGAAATTTCGGATGGTTTTTTTTTATTTGCATCAATTAATTTTACTCTTTCTATTACAAAATTTACACGATCTCTTATTTCAGATTTACTTTTGTCTGTAAACATTTTTAACGGAAAACCAATATTTTCTTCGACAGTCATTCCGTCAAAAAGTGCACTTCCTTGGAAAACCATACCTATTTCTGTTCTTAAATCTCTTTTTTCGTCTGATGTCAATTCGTCATAAACTCTACCATCAAACGAAATTGAACCAACATCTACTGTAAAAATTCCTAGGAGAGATTTTAATAAAACCGTTTTACCAGAACCACTTTGACCAATAATCAAATTGGTTTTACCAGTCTCAAAAACTGTGGAGACCCCTTTTAAAACTTTACTATCACCAAATGATTTCTCTATATTTTTAACTTCTATCATTTGCTTAAAAGTAATTGGGTTAAAATATAATTAACTAATATAATCATAACACTAGTCCAAACAAACGATACCGTACTTGCTTTTCCTACTTCAAGCGCGCCACCTTTCATGTAATATCCATGGAATGACGGTATTGTAGCAAGTAAAAAAGCAAATAAAATAGTTTTTATAAATGCATATAATACATGAAACGGAATAAACTCAGATTGCAATCCTTGTATAAACTCATCTGCCGATGCAAAACCGCCATAAACTCCGGCAATCCAGCCTCCTAAAATTCCTAAAAACATTGCAATTCCAATTAAAAATGGATATAGCAATGAAGCAACTAATTTTGGAAAAACTAGATAATTTAACGAGTTTACACCCATAACTTCTAATGCATCAATTTGTTCTGTAACACGCATTGTGCCAATACTTGAGGTAATAAATGAACCCATTTTTCCTGCCATAATTATAGAAATAAAGGTGGGGGCAAATTCTAAAATTACAGATTGTCTGGTTGCAAATCCTATAAGATATTTTGGGATTAATGGATTTGTTAAATTTAATGCAGTTTGAATAGCTACAACACCACCAACAAAAAAAGAAATAAATGCAACAATTCCTAGAGAATCAATAATTAAATCATCAATTTCTTTAAAAATTAATCCTCTCATAACCGACCATTTGGTAGGTTTATTGAAAATTTCTTTTAACATTAAAAAGTATTTTCCTATCTGTGATAAATATCTAGTGAGCATTTTAGTTGTAAATAATTTCAAAAATAGTAAGAAGTTGCGAGTTACTAGTTAAGAGTTTGATTTTTTATTTAGATTAATTTTTTTTTCATTTTTTGTAACCGGTATTTTCTGATAAATTTTGCTTGGTCGTTTGTTACCAAAAAAGGTTTATTTCCCAATTTAGCTTTCCAAAATCCTTTTAAATAATCTAAAAATAAAAGAGGCTTTTTTTTCATCCAAGCTAATTTTGTTGCTGCGATTGTGGTAATAAATAAACCGTAACCTAAACTGTAAAACGCCTCACCTTGTTTATAACGAGCTTCTTTTGAATAATTTGAACCAGTTGGTTTTAAATGTTTTACTTTTAATGTGGCATCTGTTACAATTTTCCAATTATAGTATTTACATAATAATTCATCAACAGTATCCCAACCCATTGCTGCTTTTAAACCGCCAATTTGCTTAAAAGTTTCTTTCCTATATGATTTAAATGCACCGCGAATGTGATCTTTATCTGTCAAATTTTCTAAAATCCAATTGTTGTTTTTTTCTATGTAGGCAAATCCTCCAACCATTCCTATAGAATTATCTGATTTAAAATGTAAAATTATTTTTTCAAAATAATTTTTTGGAAAAATTAAATCAGCATCGGCTTTTACAATAAAATCATAGACCTCGTCTAAGGTGTCTAATCCCTTTTGAAATGCTTGTATTACTTTACTTCCGGGTAAATGAATATCTTGTGAAGTAATATTGACAATAGTTATCCAAGAATGAAGTTCTGTAAATTTTTTTACAATTTCCTCTGTTTTATCAGTAGAATTATCATTTACAACAACAATTTTTTGTGGCAAAACGGTTTGATCAAGTAACGATTGGAGTGTGAGCGAAATAAATTTTTCTTCATTAAAAGTCGGAATTATAATATAAAACTTCATTCGTATACTATTAATAAATATTATTTAGACTTAATTTATTTGATTCTCTCTGCAAAAACAAGGTAATATCTAGGTGTAAAATATCTTAGTAATGGTCGGAAACCAATTTTTTTTACAGGATGTGTAAATTTTTCTCTATCCTTAATTTCCCAACCAGTTTTTTCTAATAACCAGTCAAGTTGCCAATCTTCAAATTCGTGATAATGCCTGTCCCACATATCGGTTTTGCTTTTGTATGCTCCAGAAAACCATAGTTTTAAAGGCACTGAAATTAAAATTTTTGTACAATTTATATTTTCTAAAACAGTAAACGGATTTAATAAATGCTCAAATATTTCAAATGCTGTTACTACAGAATAATTAGCTGTTTTTAACGAAGATTGATTTGTATCTAAATCTTCTCCATTGGTATTTAAAACCTTAAAATCGTTTTCAATCATGATTTTTGAAAATGGATTCGGAACTCCTAAATCTAAAATTTGTTCTGATTTTGAAATATGTTTATCTAAAAAATGTAGCGTATGCTTAAATCGTTTGTTTGGAAAAGTTTTTTCGTACATAAATATGACAATTATTTTGCATCTGTGGCTAAAACAAATTTAAGCTTGTTTTTTACACCGATTTGCAGTACATCAACCAAGTCTTGGACTTGCATATTAAAAGGAATTCTAACTACTATTGTTTGTTCTTTTGAGGCATCTATTTTTGAAAGTAAAGTTGTTTCTAAATCTGCAAAAGCAACTTCTTGTTTGTCTAAATAGAATTTTTTATCCTCTGTTACAGATAAACTTATGAGTTGTTTGTTTGTTTTTTCATTGGTTTTCGATTTTGGCAATGTCATTTTAATAACATTAGGATTTGCTAATGTTGAAATAATTAAAAAAAACAAAAGTAAAAAAAACATGATATCGCTTAAAGACGATGTAGCAACTTCTGCATGAAAGCGTTTATTTCTTTTTATCGGCATTTGGTCGTTGTATTATATTTACAAAATCTAAAATTTGTTTTTGAATAGCCAATGAAAAATTATCAATTTTACCGTTGAATAAATGATAGGCCGAGTAGGCAATAATTCCTACTATCAACCCAGAACCGCTACTGATCATTTTTTCATAAAGACCACCAGAAATATTACCAATACTAATATTCTCGGTAACCGAAATGCTATAAAAAATTTTAATTACACCACCTATTGTTCCAATAAAACCAAGTGTAGGTGCAATTCCGGCAATAAGTCCTAATTGCCCCATTTTTTTTTCCATCTGACCAATTTCAATATTAGTAGCACGCTCCATATTTGATTCGATTTCTGATATTGGTCTGCCAATTGTAAGAATTCCCTCTTTTAAAATGATTCCCGATGAGGTTCCATTGCGTTCTGCAATAGATAAAGCCATATCTAGATTTCCTGAATTTAAATTATCTCTAACATCTCGCATCATATTAGAATCAATTTTAGCGGCTTTATGAATAAATAAATACCGTTCGAAAATGAGATAAAAAGTATAAAATAATAGTATTGAAATCGGAATTAAAAAAAATCCTCCTTTGAGTATAAAGCCTAAAACAGATATTTCTGTATTTACTGTAGGAATGTTTTCGACAGCTGCCTGAGTTGCCTTAGAAATCGTATCGGATTGTAATCCAATAAATATATTTATCATATAATTTTATTTTGATTTGATATTTGTGTCTAATTTCAAAAATTTTTTCAATTTTGCAATAAAGATAAAATCGTTTGTAGTATTAAACTATAAAAATCGTAAAATATTTTGTGTTTAACATATTTTTTCAAAAAATGAACTATTCTGAAACGGCCAATTGGCTCTTTAATAAACTTCCAATATATCAGTTGCAAGGTGCCACGGCATATAAAAAAGATTTGACAAATTCAATTTTGTTAGCTAAACATCTCAATCACCCAGAAAAAAAATTAAAATGCGTTCATGTAGCTGGTACAAACGGAAAAGGGTCAACATGTCACCTTTTGGCATCGGTTTTTCAGGAAGCTGGTTATAAAGTCGGATTGTATACTTCGCCACATTTAAAAGATTTTAGAGAACGAATTAAAGTGAATGGTGTAGAAATTTCGGAAGATTTTGTTGTTGATTTTGTTAAAAAAAATAAATCTTTTTTTGAAGAAAATGATTTGAGTTTTTTTGAAATGACAGTTGGATTAGCATTTGATTATTTTGTAAATCAAAAAACAGAAATAAATATTATTGAAGTTGGAATGGGAGGTAGATTAGATTCGACTAATATTATAACACCAATTGTTTCAGTTATAACTAATATTGGTTTAGATCATACTCAGTTTTTAGGAAATACAATAAGTTTAATTTCGACCGAAAAAGCAGGAATTATTAAAAATAAAATTCCAGTAGTTGTAGGTGAATATTCTCAAGAGTCACGTTTAGTTTTTGAGCAAAAAGCAAAAAAAATGGAATCGGAAATTTATTTTGCATCCGATTTAAAACTCGAAAACTATCCCTCAATTTTGATAGGAGATTATCAAATTCAGAATAAGAAGACGGCTCAACAAACTATTAAAATTATACAAAATCAAAACGAATTTAAAGTTTCAGACGAAAATATAAAAGAAGGATTTTTAAATGTAATAAAGAATACTGGTTTGCAAGGTCGATGGCAAAAATTGTCTGAAAATCCAACAGTAATTTGCGATACGGCACATAATTATGATGGTTTAAAAATTGTTTTAAATCAAGTTCAAAAAGAAGAATTTAATGAATTACATATCGTTTTAGGTGTGGTTAATGACAAAGATTTAAATGAAATTTTACCCATGTTTCCAAAAAATGCAAAATATTATTTCTGTAAACCCAATATTCCAAGAGGTTTAGATGCAGAAATTTTAAAAGAAAAAGCAAAAAATTTCCAACTCATCGGGAAAGTATATAATTCTGTGTCAAACGCTTATCTAGAAGCTAAGAAAAAAGCCAGCAAAAACGACTTCATTTATATAGGCGGAAGCACTTTTGTTGTTGCAGAAATTTTATGATTTTTCTAAAATATGTTTGCAGATGTAAAAAAGAGTGTTATATTTGCATTCTTAAACAAGCATTAATCGGGCGATTAGCTCAGCTGGTTCAGAGCACCTCGTTTACACCGAGGGGGTCGGGGGTTCGAACCCCTCATCGCCCACAAAACTTCAACAGAAATGTTGGAGTTTTTTTTTATATAAAAAAATTATGGAATTTACCGTTTATATACTTTATAGTGCTTTAAAAAATAAATTTTATATAGGATTTACAGCAGATATTGTGTCAAGATTAATTCGTCATAATCAAAAAAGCAAAGGTTTTACAGGCAGTGTCAATGATTGGGAATTGGTTTATACTGAAAAGTATAGCACTAAAGAAGAAGCTCAAAAAAGGGAATTTCAAATAAAATCTTGGAAAAGTAGCATTAAAATTAAGGCTTTAATTTCTGAAAAAAATTAGAAAAGTTGTTTCAGAACATCCCGATTTTTTATCGGGAGGGTCGGGGGTTTGAACCCCTTTCCGATTGCATCGGAACAGGCAATCGCCCACAAAAACTTCAACAGAAATGTTGGAGTTTTTTTGTATTTCAATCTAAATACTTGCAACTATCATAAGCAGAAATAAGTTTAAAGGCTACTGCAAACTACTAGTCCTTACCAATATTGCATAATGTAAATTTGCAAAACAAACATAAACAGTGAGCCAACAAAAGATTAAAATCAATTGTAAAAAATTTTAAAAATGTTTTCATAATACAAAAGTTTCGTTCAGTAGCCCAATACATCAGTATCAGACCCCAAAGCTGGACTATAGAACCTCAAGATTGGATTTTATAACCCCTAATTGTGTAGATTTGCTAGTTAGCAGTAATGTTTCTGCCGAACCGCAAAAATGAAACGAAAACTATGAATTTTATAGTAGAAAATGAAAAATTAGAAATTCAATATATTTTAGGAAACGGTGCTTGGACTTATCAACTTATTATACCAAATACAAAAAACATAAAGGGAAAATGGGGCGGTTTAAAAGTATCAGGTAAAATTGACAACTTTGAAATCAAAAATAAGAATTTAGGACCAATGAAAAACGCAGACAAAAAGATGGCGCTAAACTCTGAAATTAGAAATTCTATTGGAAAAGGCGCTGGAGATTTAGTCAATGTTACACTTTATCTTGAAAATCAAAACAAAGAAAAAAATAACGAAAATGAAATGATTTTTGAATGTTTCAAAGATGCAGAAGTTCTAAATATATTCTATAAACTTAAAATTGAGGAACAAAATGAAATAATTCAGAACATAAATTCATCCGCTAATGAAAATCAGAAAGTGGAAAAAATTGTAAAATTTATTGCTAAACTTGAACAAATAAATCAATAACACTACTGCTAACAGCGGTTTCAAGAAATGGCGAAAAATTGCAAAATTGACGTCTGTCTTTCGCAAGAAATAGTATCTTAGCAGAAAGAACGCGGTTACGAAGTTCGCCACTTCTTGAAGCCACGAGACGTTGGCAGACATATTATGAAAAAAAATGCGCAAACAACACTATTCTTTTTTTTGATAATTCTTTTTTTGTCTAATCAGTTGCATCAAAGAAATAGAAAGTATTACAAGGAAAATATTTTTGTAAATGATTCTGGTTATGTTTCAATAAAGAATTGTGAAAAAATCCTTTTGGATTTAAACAAAAATGATACTATTGATTTTAGTTATAAAAAACTAAATGAAAATGACACGATTGGTAAATTTTATAAAAAGGAGAATAGTAAAAATTATTTTTTGTTTCTGAAGGATATTGTTAACACAAAAACAGCACCATCACAATTTGTTTTAGAAGTAGATTCTATTGGAAATATTATAAAAAGTGAAAGATATGTAAATGGCTTTTATCTTTGTTGTTGAGGAAATAAATTTGACGGATTTGGAAAATGCAAAAATTATTTTTATTTAAAATCTTGTGGGACTGGTTCTGCATTTTGCGCAACTGAATTGTATTTTTTTAAAGAAATTATTCCACAAGATAAATTGAATCCTATAATTAAAAGTTTATTCAATGGAATGTGTGAAACTTATAATAAAAAAATATTGGCTTGTATTTTAGACTCAAAGTATGAAATTATGCCTAATTCTATAGTTTTTCATTATGAATATAAAAGAGGAGTACCAGAAAACTCAAAGAAATTTAAAAAGCTGGAAAAGTTTGATGTTGAATATCAATTTAAAAACAATATTTGGATTGCTAACGATAGTACTAAGCTAAAGGAAATACAATATTGAGTAAATACGTCTGCCAACAGCGGTTTCAAGAAATGGCGAAAATAGTGCAAAATTCACGTTTATTTTCCTCAAGAAATTTTATCTTTAACAGAAAATAATCAGTTCCGAAGTTCGCAACTAACGAGAAACAACAAAATGTTTTGCGCCACAGCGGTATAGCTTAAATCCTAAACTTCAATTTTATATGCTCCCTAACTCAAAACTCTTCATTTCGGTTTTTTTAATATTCATTTTTCTTCAAGTTTCTTGTAATACTTTAAAACACGACAAATTAGGTGTTGAGTCGGCAATGAAATATTATGACCATTTAATTCAAAAATTAGACGCTGATTCTATTTCACAACTATACTCTGCTGACGGAAATATGGGCGACATTGCGATTGGGAGAGATTCTATAAGGAAATTTTTATCTTCTTTTAAGCATATTCAAGTTTTGTCCCAAATTTCAAAAACTAAGTCCATTGAACTCTCTCGGGACGGTGCCATTCAAAAAGGAAATTATATCCAAACAGACGTACTATCAGAGAAAGATACTATAATAGTGAAAGGCGAATATGAAGTACAATGGGTGTGGCTAGGCAAACAAGGTTGGCATATTAAACGTATGACAACAAAACCTATAAAGTGAGACAATAGCCACGAGCACACAACAGCAGTTTGGCAATATGGCGGGTTTTGGGCTTTAATTTAAAGTTTGGTTTGTGTTTGCAAGTTTGGTTTTAAATCTAAACATATGGCTAACTTAGTCTCCAACTTCGGTGAACCCAATCGCGCGCAAATACTTTAAAAACAAACGATAGCGGAGATTTACTTCGTCTGTTTTGCAAAAGCCTCGGGTGCAATCTGTGCCCATATAGAAACTAAAAGCAAACAAACTAAACAGTAAAAAGTTGTAGTTTTTATGTCTTGTTTCTAGTAAAATTCGTTAATTAAGTATAATAAATTCTATACATTTGTATTATGATTTCAGAACAACAAATTAACATCATTATCAATACTTTAAAGCCATTTAAACCAACTAAGATTGGAGTTTTTGGCTCTTATTCTCGTGATGAAAACACAGAAGATAGTGATATAGATATTTTGTACTCATTTGATTCAAAATACAGCCTATTTGATTTGGCTGGTTTGAAAATAGAATTGCAAGAAAAACTACATAAAGAAGTCGATTTAGTTGAATTTACAGCTATACACCCTAGATTAAAAGAACAAATTTTAAATGATGCAAAAATAGTTTATGAAGCATAATACAGAAAGTGATTTATTCAGACTTGGACATATTATAGATTGTATAGAAAGAATTGAGTTTTTAGTAAATTTTTGTAAAACTGTTGAAGTTTTTAAAAGTAAATGGGTAGAACAAGATGCAATGCTTCGGAATTTTGAAATTATTGGAGAAGCTTCGAATCATATTACAGAAGAAACAAAACAGAAATATCCAATTATTGAATGGCACAAAATACGTGGTATGAGAAATTTTGTATCTCACGAGTATTTCAGTATGAGGTTAGAAACTATTTGGGAAACAGCAGTAACAAATATACCATTATTAAAAGTCCAAATTGCTCAAATTATTTCAGATTTAAAGACATATTAGGCAAACCTAGTAGCCACCGTACCCCACGAAACCTCTCGCATGAGGTAGTAAATTTAAAAATTACTATTCCTGAAATAAGTTGACCAAAAGGTTACTAATATTGGTAAGTGTTTCCAATTTTTATTTTGACAAATTCCCTAAAAATAAAAATTTAGAGTATCATCTTTTAATAATTTGTTTCATTAAAGTCCGATAAAAATATTTTACTTATATGTGGCTTATTTTTCGACACATATTATACATATTTTACGGATTCTATCTGAGTAAATCTGTTTAATCCGTTAAAATTAGTGTGCTATTTTTTTTAATTGTAAACTAGGATAACCTTCAAACTAAATAAGAATACACATTATATTCAACACCTTAAATTCTAGAATTAGTTTTTTATCGGACAACAATGAATTTGTTTATAAAACTTATCTACTAAAATATATAAAAATCATCTTGTGTTTTATATTGTTCCTCTTGAAAGTTTAGTTGAAATTTGATTTAAAAAAAAGGTTGAAAACTAATATAATTTTAGCTTTCAACCTTAATATTAATTATTTAAAATTGTTACATGTATGCTTCAATTGGAGCGCAACTACAAACTAAGTTTCTATCTCCATAGGCATCATCTGTTCGTCTTACTGTAGGCCAAAATTTATTATCCGCAATATAATCTAGTGGGAAAGCTGCGGTTTCTCTGGTGTAGGGCATATTCCAAACATCAGAAGTAAGCATTGCCAAAGTATGAGGTGCATTTTTCAAAATATTATTTACATCGTCAGCATTACAGGTATCAATTTCTTTTTTAATAGAAATCATTGCATCACAAAAACGGTCTAACTCTGCAACATCTTCGCTTTCTGTGGGTTCAATCATCATAGTTCCATTTACAGGAAAAGAAACAGTTGGCGCATGAAAACCATAATCCATCAATCGTTTTGCAATATCTACAACTTCAATTCCGTTTTGTTTAAACGAACGGCAATCAATTATCATTTCGTGTGCTGCACGACCCATTTCTCCAGAATATAAAATAGGAAAATAGTTTTCGAGTTTAGCTTTTATATAATTTGCATTTAAAATTGCATATTTTGTAGCGTTTGTAACTCCTTCTGCTCCCAACATGCAGATGTAACCGTATGAAATTAAACAAACCAAAGCAGATCCAAAGGGAGCGCCCGAAATAGCTGTTATAGCTTTGTTTCCACCAGTTGGAATTATAGGATTTGTAGGCAAAAATGGAACTAGTTGTGGTGCTACACAAATCGGCCCAACGCCTGGACCGCCACCACCATGAGGAATAGCAAAAGTTTTATGTAAATTTAAATGACAAACATCGGCTCCAATAGTGGCTGGATTGGTTAAACCTACTTGTGCATTCATATTTGCTCCATCCATATAAACTTGACCCCCATTGTCATGAATTATTTGAGTGATTTCTTTAATAGCACTTTCAAAAACTCCGTGTGTAGAAGGATAAGTTACCATTAAACAAGATAAATTATCTTTGTATAATAGTGCTTTTTCTCTTAAATCTTCTACATCAATGTTACCATTATCCATTGTTTTAGTTACAATAATCTCCATTCCTGCCATTGCAGCAGATGCAGGATTTGTTCCGTGAGCTGATGATGGAATTAAACACACATTTCTATGCAAATCGCCTCTCGAAATATGATAGGCTCTAATAGTCATTAATCCAGCATATTCGCCTTGTGCACCAGAATTTGGTTGCAAGGTAGTACCCGCAAAACCTGTTATAACATTTAATTGTTCTTCCAGTTTTTTCAACATTATTCGATATCCTTCTGCTTGTTCAATAGGAGCAAAGGGATGAATATTGTTCCACATTCCCATCGAGAGTGGTAACATTTCTGCTGCAGCATTTAGTTTCATTGTACAAGATCCTAATGAAATCATAGAATGATTTAAAGCTAAGTCTTTCTTTTCAAGTTTTTTAATGTAACGCATTAAACTAGTTTCAGAATGATGGGTATTAAAAACATTATGATTCAAAAATGATGAACTTCGTTCTAAATTTGAAGGAAAATTTTTATCATAATTTAATGCAACAATTTTAAATGATTCTTTGTTTGTTGCTTGAGCAAAAATTTCTATAATTTGATTTATATCTTCGATAGATGTTGTTTCGTTCAACGATATAGAAATTGTATTTTCATCTATATAATAAAAATTTACTTCATGTTTTTCGGCAATTTCTTTTATTTTTTTTGAATCAGCTTTTACGCAAATTGTATCAAAAAACGCAGTGTTTGTTTGATAAACCCCAAGTTTGTTTAAAGCATCAGCAAGTGTAACTGCAGTTGCATGAACTTTTTCGGCAATAAATTCTAATCCTTTTGGGCCATGATATACTGCATACATACCAGCCATAACCGCCAGTAAAACCTGAGCAGTACAAATATTTGATGTGGCTTTCTCTCGTTTTATATGTTGTTCTCGCGTTTGTAAAGCCATTCTCAAGGCACGATTTCCATTAGTATCTATCGTTACGCCAATAATTCTGCCCGGCATAGATCTTTTATATTCTTCTTTTGTGGCAAAAAACGCGGCATGTGGACCACCATATCCCATTGGAATCCCAAAGCGTTGCGTTGTGCCAACTACAACATCAGCTCCCATTTCGCCTGGAGGAATTAATTTTATTAGCGATAAAATATCACATGCAACAGCCACTTTAATTTCGCTTGATTTAGCCTTAGCTATAAACCCGGCATAATCATTTACCTGACCATACTTCCCTGGATATTGTAAAATAGCACCATAAAAATCACTTGAAAATTTAAAAGTTTCATGATTTCCAATTACTAATTCAACTCCTATAGGCGCCGACCGTGTTTGTAAAACTGAAATTGTTTGTGGCAATACTTCTTCAGAAACAAAAAATTTATTTATACTATTTTTCTTTTGATCTCTAGTTCTAACGTCAAATAATAATGCCATTGCTTCTGCAGCAGCAGTACTTTCGTCAAGCAATGATGCATTTGCAATTTCCATTCCCGAGAGCTCAATAACTGTGGTTTGGAAATTTAATATTGCTTCCAACCTTCCTTGTGCAATTTCAGCCTGATAAGGTGTGTATGCAGTATACCATCCTGGATTTTCAAAAATATTTCTTTGTATTACTGCTGGAACAATCGCAGGGTGATATCCTAGACCAATGTATGATTTGAAAATTTTATTCTTTTTTCCAAGTTCCTGAATATGATTTAAATATTCATACTCGGTCATTGGTTTATCTAAAATTAATTCGTTTTTTAATCTGATATCAGACGGAATTGTTTCGTAAATCAATTGATCTAGAGTTTCAATCCCTATAGTTTCAAACATTTTTTTTAAGTCGCTTTCACGTGGACCTAAATGGCGTATTGCAAATCCGTCTTGTTTCATTTATACTAAATATTAATTTTGGATAGTTATATTTTATCTAGCAAAAATACTTATTACAATCGAAAATTTTAGTTAAACAAGCTCTAATTTTTTATTGATTTTTTAACTTTTAAGTGTGGTTATCAACATTATCATTATTTTTGAGAATGAAATTTTTAAAACTTCTTTTAGATTTTTATATAAATTCTAGTATACATGTGGCATTGGCTGTTTTTTCTTTTGTTAGAATGACACAATATATGGTAAAGATTCCTTATGAAAATTCGGTAGTTTACTTTGCTTTTTTTGGTACAATCGTTGGTTATAATTTTGTAAAATATAATTCATTGGTTCACGAACAAAAATTTCGATTACGAATAGAATTAAAATGTATTTTAGTGTTAAGTTTATTTTCATTTATAGCAACAGGATACTTTTATTTACAACTTCAAAGAATAACACAAATTATAGCTCTTATTTTTTTTGGAGTTACTTTACTTTACACATTACCTTTTTTTCCAAACCGCAGTAATGCAAGAAATTGGGCAGGAATCAAAATTTATATCGTTGCATTAAGCTGGGTAGGAGTAACCCTTTTTTTGCCAATTGTAAATTCTGGAATAAATTTTACACAGATTTTATTCCCTTTTGCTTTACAGCGTTTTACTATTTTATTTGTTTTAATTCTAATTTTTGAAATTATAGATTTGAAAAATGATAATCCTAATTTAGAAACTGTACCCCAACAAATAGGTGTATTAAATACAAAAAGAATTGGTAGTTTATTATTAGTCTTTTTTTTACTTCTTGAATTTATAAATCATGACTCCAACCTTAAAGTTTTACTATTAAAAGTTGGAATCGCAGTTACTTCATTTTTATTTTTATGGTTTGCTAACCAAAAAAAATCAAAGTATTACACTAATTTTTGGGTCGAAAGCATTCCTGTAATTTGGTGGTTGTTACTATTATTTTTTAGCTAAGATTAAATTTTTTTTGGTATTTTCATTTAAAAAATTAAAGTTTAGAAATCTGAAAAAATCTAAAGTATTTGTCAAGTAAGTTTACAGATTTATTTATTTTCATGAGATAATTATATAAATTTAGATTATTTTTTTTCCTTCAATTGTTATTTTAGAACCCAGTGCTAAAAGAACCGATGTAGGTTTTAAAAGTTGTAAAATTTCAAAATCTTTTCCGTATATTGATTTAAAATCTACATCTACTTTAAAATTAATTACATCGAGTTGATTCCATCTAGGATGTGTAACTTCATACTCAACCGTTTTATTTTCATTAAATTTTGTGTAACCATAATAATGTTCTGTAATAAACTCTGCCTCAGAATTTTTTTCTATCGGCATAGTATTTTTAGTAGTTTTAACCTCGATTGAATTCCATTTATTATGCTTTTTCCACTGATATATAAAAGTTTTTGATGCTTCACTTTCAGATCTTTGATGTCGCATTTTTAAAGTCTCATAATGTTCGTTATATAGTAAGTTTGCTATTAAAGTCACTGCATATTTAGGAACAATTTCTTTTATAAAAACAGTACCGCGTTTCCATTTTCCTTTTTCAAAATGCTTAACATAAAAGCGCAAATTTACTTCTTCAAAGTTTGTATGAAATGGAATTTTTATGCCCAATATTTTTACATTTTCAAACATAAATCCAATTAGGCTCACAAAACATTTTCCGTTCCATAAATCTAATTCTGTTCCTTTTGGAATATATTTTTTTAAAATACTTGGATTAATTTCATAATTTAACATTGCTAGATCATTCCATTCGGCAGTAAGAAAACTCATTATATATTTTTTTAACTTTTAGAATAATTTAGATTAAGATTTTTTTTTATTTCATAATTTTTATCACTAATCTTCCCAGCCAATTGTCTTTAAATTCTGTTATTTTTTCTAACATATTGTCTGCCTTCAAAACAAAATCATAAAGTTTTGAAGTCTGGGTTATAAAATGTTTTTCCTCTTCTGTTTTGTTTGCACTAATTGAAGAAACCTCTTTTAAAATTTTTAAGGCAGGTTTTATTTCGCGCTTGCTTCTTTCTTTTGCAATTTTTACTGCAAGTTCGTCCAGATCCTGTTCAGCAGTAAAATAATCTCTTCTTTCACCCGCTTTATATTCTTTATAAACAATTCCCCAATCCATCAAAGCCCGGAGATTCATTGAAGCATTACCACGTGAAATTTGTAATTCGTCCATAATGTCTTCCATCGAAATAGCTTCGTTTGAAACCATTAAAAGTGCGTGAATTTGAGCCATGGTTTTGTTTATTCCCCACTGATTTCCTAAGGC
This sequence comes from Flavobacterium sp., assembly GCA_025351785.1. Taxonomy (GTDB): domain Bacteria; phylum Bacteroidota; class Bacteroidia; order Flavobacteriales; family Flavobacteriaceae; genus Flavobacterium. The sequence goes on along the minus strand of JANXVF010000129.1, from coordinate 11,998 downwards.
TCCCCATGTTTGAACAAATTTTTTTTTGGCTTCAATATATTCCATAACACACAAATATAAATATAGTTATTGAAATTTCAATAATAATTGAAACTTATATTTTACAGAAAAATTGAATTTTGTATTAACTAAAAATTATCTTGAATAATTAGGTGCTTCCTTTGTAATAGTTACATTATGAGGATGACTTTCACTTATGCCACTTGTTGTTATCCGTACAAATTTACTAGTTTCCTGCAAGGTTAAAACGTCTTTAGCACCACAATAACCCATTCCTGCTCTAAGTCCACCAATAAATTGTTGCATACTTTCGTTTAATTCACCTTTGTAAGGAACACGTCCTACAATTCCTTCTGGAACTAGTTTTTTTACATCATCTTCAACATCTTGAAAATAACGATCTTTCGAGCCGTCTTCCATTGCTTCTATAGAACCCATCCCTCTATAGGATTTGAATTTTCGTCCTTCAAAAATTATAGTTTCGCCAGGACTTTCTTTTGTACCAGCAAGAAGTGAGCCTAACATTACTGATGATGCACCTGCGGCTATTGCTTTTGGGATGTCTCCTGTGTAACGAATTCCACCATCTGCAATTACTGGAACTCCAGAATCTTTTAGAGCGGCTGCAACTTCGAGAACAGCCGAGAACTGCGGAAATCCAACCCCAGCAATCACTCTTGTTGTACAAATAGAACCAGGACCAATTCCAACTTTTACAGCATCTGCGCCATTTTTTACTAAAAATAGTGCGGCTTCTGGTGTTGCAATATTTCCCACAACAACATCCAAAGTAGGAAAACTTGCTTTTATTTGTTTTAAAACAGTAACAACTCCTTGTGTGTGACCGTGAGCTGTATCGATTACTACTGCGTCTACACCAGCATTTACTAAAGCAGTTGCTCTTTCCAATGCATCAGCAGTAACTCCTATTGCAGCTGCAACACGCAAACGTCCAAATTTGTCTTTATTTGCTATCGGTTTTTGGGTAAGTTTTGTAATATCTCTAAAAGTAATTAATCCTATAAGTTTATAGTTGGCATCGATAACAGGAAGTTTTTCTATTTTATTTTGTTGTAAAATTCCCTCGGCTTCTTGAAGTGTAGTTCCTTTTGCTGCAGTTACTAAATTCTTGAATGTCATTACTTCTAAAATGGAACGAGAATTTATTTTTTCAAAGCGTAAGTCTCTATTTGTTACAATACCTTTGAGTATTCCTGATTCATCAACAACTGGAATTCCTCCAATGCCATGTTCTTTCATTAACATTTTTGCATCACCTACTGTCGAGATTAGTGGTAATGTAACTGGATCGATAATCATTCCAGATTCTGCTCGCTTAACTTTTCTAACTTTTGCTGCTTGCTGATCAATGCTCATATTTTTATGCAAAACTCCGATTCCTCCCTCTTGAGCCATTGCAATTGCCATTGAACTTTCTGTAACCGTATCCATTGCTGCAGAAACTATGGGAACGTTTAAAGTAATATTTCTAGAAAATTTTGATTGGATATTTACTTCGCGTGGAAGTACTTCAGAATAATTTGGGACGAGTAAAACATCATCATAAGTTAAACCTTCTCCGATAATTTTTGAGGAATGTGCTTTCATTGCAATTTGTAGTTGTAGTTAAATTGCAAGCAAATATACATAAATCAATTTTGTATTTTTGGTTTGAAATTATTTTTTTTTGGCTTGAAGATTCTATTTAGTTTTTGACTAAGTATTTCCTTCTATCTGTAGTTTAGCCTTGACAGCAATGGAAAGCTTTTTGAAATGAAATGTTAGTTTTTGTTAGTATAAAAAAGCGACCAACGGAAGCTATTTTTATGCTTTACAAAAACAACATGTAATGAAAAAACTTGAAATGAATGGCGAGATTAGCTTTAATGAAATTCTCCAAACAATTGTGAAGCCACATTATAAGCACTTTCAAAGCTCATTGGGCTAGTATTTGTATGAGCATTTTGTTGTGTAAAATAAGACAATATTTTCTCGGTAGGCATGTTTCCGGTTAAATCATCTTTTGCCATGGGGCAACCACCAAAACCTTGAATTGCACCATCAAACCTGTGGCAACCAGCATTGAATGCGGCATCAATTTTTTCGTGCCATTTGTTTGGAGTTGTGTGTAAATGTGCTCCAAATTCGACGAGTGGATATTTAGGAATTAAATTTTTAAACAAATATTCAATATCAGTAGATGTGGAGCTCCCAATTGTATCAGAAAGTGATAAAATTTTTACACCCATATTTGATAATTTTTCGGTCCATTCACTTACAATTTCTACGTTCCACGGATCGCCATAAGGGTTACCAAATCCCATTGAAATATAGGTTACGACTTCTTTATTAGAATGGTTTGCAATATCTAAAATTTCTCGAAGTGTTACTAAACTCTCAGCAATGGTTTTATGAGTATTTCGCATTTGAAAATTTTCGGATATCGAAAATGGAAATCCTAAATAGCTTATTTCCTTATGAATGGAAGCTAATTTTGCACCTTGGGTATTTGCAATAATAGCAAGTAACTTGCTTTTTGTTTGCGATAAATCTAGTTTTGATAAAACCTCGGCAGTATCAATCATTTGCGGGATGGCTTTTGATGAAACAAAGCTCCCAAAGTCAATAGTATCAAATCCTACACGAAGTAACGATTGTATATAATCTACTTTTCTTTGTGTGGGTATAAATTTTTTTATGCCTTGCATAGCATCGCGTGGACATTCGATAATTTTTACTTGTTCCATTAAGAATGCTATTTTAGATAAAGTTTAAAGTATTAGATTTTTTTTGTTCTAAGATGGCTTTGTTTATTTGTTTCACAAGTTGTGGACCTTCATAAATAAAACCTGTGTATAGTTGCACCAAGCTTGCACCTGCGTTTAATTTGTCTAAAGCGTCTGTGGCAGAATGAATTCCTCCAACTCCAATTATTGGAAATGATTTTTTGCTATTTTCAGATAAAAAACGAATAACTTCTGTTGCTCTTTTTGTTAATGGTTTTCCAGATAATCCTCCTAATTCTTCCTTATTTTCTGATAATAATCCTTCTCTAATAACTGTAGTATTTGTAGCAATTACACCTGCAATTTTTGTACTTTTTACAATATCGATAATGTCTAAAAGTTGTTCGTTTGATAAATCTGGGGCAATTTTAAGGAGTATGGGTTTTGGTTTTTGCTTAGCTAAATTACTACGTTGAAGTGTTTGTAATAGCCTAGTCAAAGGTTCTTTTTCTTGAAGTTCTCTCAAATTTGGCGTGTTTGGCGAGGAAACATTTACTACAAAATAGTCTACATAATTAAAGAGTGTCTCAAAGCATATTTCATAATCTTGAACAGCATTTTCCAATGGGGTATGTTTGTTTTTTCCTATGTTACCACCAATTAAAATATTTTTATTTTTTTTGAGTCTTAAAACAGCATCGTGAACCCCAGCATTGTTAAACCCCATTCGATTTATTATTGCACTATCTTTTTGCAATCTAAACAACCTTTTTTTAGGATTTCCATCTTGTGGTTTTGGCGTTAATGTTCCTATTTCTATAAATCCAAATCCAAAATTTGAAAGTTCTTTAAATAATTTTGCGTCTTTATCAAATCCAGCTCCAAGTCCCACAGGATTTGGAAATTTTAATCCAAATACTTCGGTTTCTAATCGCTTGTCATTTATGCAATAAATCGATTTAAATAAAGCATCAAAACCAGGAACTCTAGTTAAATTTCTGATTAAAGAAAAGGTAAAATAATGCACTTTCTCTGGATCAAACCAAAATAGAATTCGGCGAATAAATAGTTTGTACATCATAGTTGTTATATAACACAAAAATAGTGATTTGAAATGAATTTTTGAATTATAATTGTTTTGTATATTTGAAAAATAAATAAATATTATGCAACATATTATCGACCGATTTATTAGTTATGTAACTATTGATACAGAATCGGATGCTAAATCTACAACAACTCCAAGTACAAAAAAACAATTAAATTTAGCCAAACTGCTAGTTCAGGAATTAAAAACTATTGGTATGACCGAGGTTACCATAGATTCTAACGGTTATGTTATGGCAACTCTGCAAAGTAATGTGACACACGAAGTTCCTGTAATAGGGTTTATATCACATTTTGATACTACTCCAGATTTTACTGGCAAAGATGTAAAACCTCAAATAATTCCCAACTATAATGGAGGCGACATTTTGTTAAATGCAACTCAAAATATTATACTTTCTCCAAACTATTTTAAGGATTTATTGCTCTATAAAGGTCAAACTTTAATCACTACAGACGGCACAACTTTGCTTGGAGCAGATGATAAGGCCGGACTAACTGAAATTATTACCGCAATGGAATTTCTAATAAAAAATCCTGAAATAAAACACGGTAAAATAAGAGTTGGTTTTACACCAGATGAAGAAATAGGTCGTGGCGCTGACAAGTTTGATGTAGAAAAATTTGGAGCACAATGGGCTTACACAATGGATGGAAGTCAAATAGGCGAGTTAGAGTATGAAAATTTTAATGCAGCCGGTGCCAAAATTGTTTTTAAAGGTAAGAGTGTACATCCAGGATACGCAAAAGGTAAAATGATAAATTCAATGCTTATTGCAAACGATTTTATAAACGAATTGCCAAAAAATGAAACCCCTCAAGATACAAAAGGTTATGAGGGATTTTTTCATGTGCATCATCTAAACGGAAGTATCGAGGAAACAGTTTTAGAATTAATAATTAGAGATTTTGATGCTAAAAAATTCAAAAAGCGTAAAGAGTTAATTCATCAAATTACAAAAAAAATAAATAAGAAATTTGTAAAACAATTTGGCGAAGATATTATAATTACAGAGGTTAAAGATCAATATTATAATATGAAAGAGATGGTTGAGCCTGTAAAATATATTGTCGATTTAGCAGAAAAGGCTATGAAAGAAATCAATATAAAACCTTTAATAAAACCTATTCGTGGGGGCACAGATGGGTCGCGATTATCTTACATGGGCTTACCTTGTCCAAATATTTTTGCAGGAGGTCATAATTTTCACGGAAAATACGAATATATTCCTGTCGAGAGTATGCAGAAAGCGATTGATTTAATTGTTAAAATTGCTGAGTTGACAGCAACTACAAATTTTTCTAAAATAAAAAAAGTGAAGAAAGTTAAAAAATAATTTTTGGAGTTTGACAATGTGTTTTTAGTTTAGAATATCCCTAATTTTTCAACAATATCTAATAGTGGTTAAATAAATTTAATAACAATTTGTTTTGTAAATTTAATCAACTCATAATAATATCAATCACAAGCAATGAATTTCATAAAGCACAATAAATTCAAAACCATTTTAGGTATACTGATAGTTTTATATATTTTAACTTGCCAGTCGTGTGCCACAATGCGAATGGACAAAAAAGAAACAAAAACTTTTTTTGAAGCTTCAAAGATTTCATATCTTGATAGTACCATTGTTGTTGGAGAATCAAAAATACATTATATACAAACAGGTAAAAAAAACCTACCTACACTTTTTTTTGTGCACGGTTCGCCAGGAAGCTGGGATGCCTTTAAAGATTATTTAAAAGACACTTTGTTGCTAAAAAAATATCGAATGATTGCTATTGACCGACCTGGTTTTGGTTATAGCAATTTTAGAGAATCTAAAAATTTATTTGAGCAAGGACATATCATTGAGCAATTTGTTGATAAAATACTAAACGGAAAAAATATTTATTTAATAGGGCATTCATTTGGAGGACCAACTATTGTAAAAATGGCAGTCGATAAACCCAATTATTTTAAAGAAATTATAATTTTGGCTGGTGCAATTGATCCAAATGCTGAAGATCCTGAAAAGTGGCGTAAATTTTTCAAAGCACAACCTTTACGATTTATAGTTCCTGGCGCGTTACAACCTGCAAATGACGAGTTGTGGTGGCTCAAAACCGATTTAAAATATATGCAACCTACGCTAAACAAAATCACAACCAATGTTTTAATTATTCATGGCACCGCAGATCCGTTAGTTCCTTACAGCAACGTCGCTTTTATGGAACGAGAGTTTGTAAATGCAAAATCACTTCATGTTATTTCAATAAAAAATGCCAATCATTTTATTCCCTGGGAACATTATGACCTTATTAGAGATGAACTTTTGAAATTAAAAGAATAATTTTTTAAATTTTAATCTAAACTTAGCGTAATTTGTCCATCTTCGTTGAGTTCGGTTTGAATATCATCACTTGCAGTTTCATCCATCAAAACTTCTAGTTCTTCAGGAATTACCTCTTCGGGTTCTTCAAAAACTAAAGGCTCTAACAAATTTACTTGTTTCAGTTTGTCAGATGTAAGTTGGTTTCCAATAGCTTTGATACCTTTTACAGCTATAAAATCTTCCAAACTTATGGTTTGATTTTCTTTTTGGATTCCTTTCACTTTTGCAAAAATTATTTCTACAACGGGTCGCCAATCGGTAGAAACAATTTCTAATTGCGATTTTTCGTGCTCGGTAATAAATAATTCTTCTTTGTTTTCGTTTTCTACCAAAAAACGTTTGATAAAATAACGTTCTTTTTCGCCATCATAATATAAGGTAGAAATTGGTTTTTTTGGATTCCATTTTTCTAACACAATCATGTCTTCGTCAAAATGAGTTGTCAATTCTGGGATTATAGTTTTTAATTTTCCATTTTGATTGATAATTAATAATCTATCATTTGGTCGAAACTCACCAAGTAATTCGCCTCTTCCATCTACATTTAATTTTTGAACTGTGTCATCAAACCAAACTTTTCTTGGTCGTAAAGTAGAAATCCCTTTTTCTTTTAATTCTATTTTTTTAATAGGATATTTAGTAACTGTGTTTCCTCTCGAAGCTCTTCCTTTTATGGCAATTTCAGAAAAATCTAAATCCCATTTTAGTTTTTTTACATTGCCTATTTGTCTTAATAAAACGGTAATAACTTCGGCTTCGCCATTTGGGTTTGCCGAGAAATATAAGGTTTGCGAACCTATTTTTTCTTGTGTCAAGTCATAAAATTTATCTCGAGTTACTCCAGAAACATTAAAACGTTTTATAAAAGTGCTGCCATTTTTTCCGTCGCGATAAATCATGTTATAAATGGTTCTCTTATCGTTTTTATCAAAAACGGCAATGTGAATGATATCTTTACCAACAAACTTTTTTTCATCTACTTTAGTAATCATCATTTTTCCATCTCTTAAAAAAACAATAACATCGTCAATATCAGAACAATCTGCAACATATAAATCTTTTTTGAGTCCGGTTCCTAAAAAACCTTCTTCCATATTGACATATAATTTTGTATTTCGTAATACTACTTTTGTAGCTTCTATGGTATCAAAACTTCTTAGTTCTGTTTGGCGTTCTCTGCCTTTTCCATATTTATCTTTCAATTTTTGGAAAAAATCAATGGCAAAATCGATAATGTTATCCAAATGATGCTTTACTTGAAGCATTTCGTCTTCTAATTTTGCAATTGCATCATCAGCTTTATCAGAATCAAAGCGGGTAATTCGTATCATCGGAATTAAAGTCAACTTTTGTAAGTCGTCATCATTTATTTCCCGAACTAATAATTTTTTGAAAAGTTCAAATTTTTTATATAAGTATTCATAAAGGGTTTCTCTGTCAGAATATAATTTGAAGTCTATATACATTTCCTCGCGGATGAATATTTTTTCTAAAGTAGAAAAATGCCATTTATTTTGAAGTTCGCTCAACTGAATTTCAAGTTCTCGTTTTAATAAATCAACAGTTCTATTTGTCGAAATTTTTAGCATTTCGCTAACGCCAATAAAAAGCGGTTTGTTATCCTCGATAACACAACCTAAAGGAGCAATCGAGCTTTCGCAAGCTGTAAAAGCATATAGAGCATCAATCATTTTATCGGGTGAAACTCCAGGATATAAATGAATTAATATTTCAACTTCGGCTGCTGTATTATCTTCAATTTTTTTGACTTTAATTTTTCCCTTTTCGTTGGCTTTCAAAATACTATCAATCAAAGTTGATGTATTTGTAGAAAATGGAATTTGAGTTATTACTAATGTTTGCTTGTCGAGTTGCGTAATTTTTGCTCTTACACGCACGCGTCCTCCACGAACTCCGTCGTTATAATTTGAAACATCTGCAATACCTGCAGTTAAAAAATCGGGAAATAATGTAAAAGGTTTTCCTTTTAAAATTTTTATTGATGAATCTATGAGTTCATTAAAATTATGAGGTAATATTTTTGTCGACAATCCTACCGCAATTCCTTCGGCACCTTGAGCCAATAATAGCGGAAATTTTACAGGAAGATTTATAGGTTCAGCTCTTCGACCATCATAGGAAACTCCCCATTCTGTAATTTTTGGAGAAAACAACACATCATGTCCAAATTTGCTTATTCTTGCCTCGATATATCGCGATGCTGCCGCATTATCTCCAGTTAGGATATTTCCCCAGTTTCCTTGCGTATCAATTATTAAATCTTTTTGCCCAATTTGAACCATGGCATCGCCAATACTTGCATCACCGTGCGGATGATATTGCATTGTATGTCCTACAATGTTTGCCACTTTATTATAGCGACCATCATCTAATTCCTTCATAGAATGCATAATACGACGTTGCACGGGCTTAAAACCATCTTCTATTGCGGGTACGGCTCGTTCAAGAATTACATAGGAAGCATAGTCCAAAAACCAGTCTTTATACATTCCTGTAACTTTGGTTATGGTTTCTTCTGGATCTTCCTGATTTTCGTAAAAATGATCTCCAGTCGAAACAATATCGTCAAAGCCTTCATCGATAGATTCGTCTTTAGTTTCTTTTAATTCGTCCTGAAAATCGTCTTCTGGAATTGAATTTTCTTCTTCGTCTTTCATTTATTTAAAACAGCTTTTGTTTTAGTTTTTTTTAATTAAATCTGCTCCACAACATCCAATTCTACTTTCAGATTATTAATAATAAAAACCTGTCGATCGGGAGTATTTTTGCCCATATAAAATTCCAACAATTTTTCTATAGATATTGTTTTGTCGAGCATTACAGGATCTAATCGAATATCTGCACCAATAAAATGTTTAAATTCATCGGGCGAAATCTCACCCAATCCTTTAAATCGTGTTATTTCTGGCTTGGGTTTTAACTTTTCTATAGCATTTTTCCTTTCTTCTTCTGAATAACAATAGATGGTTTCTTTTTTATTTCGAACTCTAAAAAGAGGTGTTTGCAAAATATATAAGTGACCATCTTTTATCAACTCCGGAAAAAACTGCAAGAAGAAGGTGATTAATAATAATCGAATGTGCATGCCGTCAACATCAGCATCTGTTGCAATAACGATATTATTATACCTTAAATCTTCCATTGATTCTTCTATATCCAATGCGGCTTGAAGTAAATTAAATTCTTCATTTTCATAAACAATTTTTTTCGACATTCCGTAAGAATTGAGAGGTTTTCCTCGCAAACTAAAAACGGCTTGAGTATTTACATCGCGCGATTTTGTTATAGAGCCAGAAGCTGAATCTCCTTCGGTTATAAAAAGGGTGCTTTCTAAGTATCTTGGATTTTTTATGTCAGATAAATGAACCCTGCAATCACGCAGTTTTTTATTATGCAAACTCGATTTTTTTGCTCTATCTTTTGCTAGTTTTCTTATTCCTGACAGTTCTTTTCGTTCTCTTTCTGCTTGCAATATTTTTCGCAAAAGTGAGTCGGCAACTTCAGAATTTTTGTGTAAAAAATTATCGAGTTTTGTGGTTATAAAATCATGTACAAAAGTTCTAACTGTAGGACCATTTGGGCCAATATCGTTTGAGCCTAATTTAGTTTTAGTTTGACTTTCAAAAACGGGTTCTTCTACTTTTACAGAAACTGCAGATACAATTGATTTTCTAATATCTGATGCTTCAAAACCCTTATTATAAAATTCCCGAATTGTTTTTACTATAGCTTCGCGAAACGCGTTTAAATGGGTTCCGCCTTGAGTAGTATTTTGTCCGTTTACAAATGAATGGTATTCTTCAGAATATTGAGATTTACTATGTGTTATTGCAATTTCTATATCTTCACCTTTTAAATGAATTATTGGATAAACAGAATCTTCAACAGTAATAGTTTCTTCTAATAAATCTCTTAATCCATTGTCAGAATAATATTTTTCTCCGTTATAATATATTGATAATCCTGTATTTAAATAACAATAATTTTTGAGCATTTTAATAACATACTCATTTCTATACTTATAATTTTTAAAAATGAGTTCATCAGCTACAAACGATACTTTAGTTCCTTTTCGCTTGGTGCTTTCTTCAACTTGTTCATCTAAAGTTAAATTTCCTGCCGAAAATTCAGCTACTTTTTGCTGATTATCTCGAACAGATTCTACCCTAAAATAATTTGATAATGCGTTTACAGCTTTTGTACCAACACCGTTTAATCCTACTGATTTTTTAAATGCTTTTGAGTCATACTTACCACCAGTATTCATTTTTGAAACCACATCAATCACTTTACCAAGCGGAATACCTCGACCATAATCACGAACTGAAACCATTTTATCTTTTATGGTAACTTCAATGGTTTTGCCAGCACCCATTACAAATTCGTCAATACAATTGTCTAAAACTTCTTTAAGTAAAATATAAATACCATCGTCTGGAGATGAACCATCACCGAGTTTTCCAATGTACATTCCGGGACGCATTCTGATGTGTTCTTTCCAGTCGAGTGAGCGAATATTGTCTTCGTTATACTGATTTTCTTCTGCCATTTTAAAACTGTCGCTTTTGTGCTAATGTAGTAAATTTGGTACTGTTTTAAAGTGATTTTTGTAGAAGTTATTAAGAATGTTTTTGACAATTTTTGGTAGCGGAAAAAGGAAAGACAAAACAGGAAAGGTTGTGAGATTTAATTTATATATTTGAAAAGTAAATGTAGGAGATTCGTATATTTATGAGTTGTGTGACATATTTCAACCCGCGCTTCGGAAGAAAATTTTATTTGAAATGACGAAACAGAAAACTATCATAATTTTAATTATTTGCTTTTTTATCATTTTGGCTTTTATACCAAAGAAGATAAATGTAATTTATCAAAACTCAATTGAAACTAAAGTTTTGAATGTTGAGTTATTTTTAGATGGAAAGGAAATTGAAAATAACGAAATAGTTTATTCATATGCATTTCCGCAAAAATCTTCGAGGTTGAACGTAAATTCAGGTTATCATACTATCGAAATAAAATGTGGCGAATTAAAAATAGAAAAAAGTGTAAAAGTGTTTACGCTATTAAAGAATAATATTGAATTTGAGTTTATTGGAAATGCCGAAAATGGTTTTGATGTAATTGAAAGAAATTCGTGGTTTGATTTAGTTTATGAATAAATACGTCACACAACAGCCGTTTCTCGCAATTGCGAGTTTTATAGTAAATCCACGTTTAAATTCCGCAAGAAATTTTATCTTTAACAGAAAATAATCGGTTCCGAACTTCGCAACTGAAGAGAAGCGGCGAAACATTGTGTGCTATCCCATTTGACATTCTCTAACAATTCAAACAATGATTAAATTAATTTCCTTTTTCCTCATTTCACTTTTACTTTTGACAAGTTCTTATGGACAAAGTAAGCAAGAGAAAAAATTATCAAAAAGCCTTGACGAACTAATTCCTAAACGGTTGACCGAGATTGCACCAGGTTGCGTAGTAGTGATTGTAAAAAATGACAAAGTTATTTACAGGAAAGCATTTGGAATGGCTAACACAGAACTGAACATTCCAATGAACCCCAATATGCTTTTTAGGACAGGTTCTATGGGCAAACAATACACAGCAATTGCAGTTTTGCAATTGCTAGAACAAGGCAAAATTGGTTTGCAGGACAGTATTCAAAAATATATCAAAGACTTTCCGTCAAAAGGTTACACAATTACTATTGAAAATCTTTTGACAAATACTTCGGGCATTAAGGATTATTTATCAGAAATTTCCAAT
>JANXVF010000116.1 GCA_025351785.1 Flavobacterium sp. | reverse complement strand
GCATCAACCACCATTCCTGTTGGGTCAATCAATATAAACCTCGGGATAGAGTTAATCTTAAAAGCTTTGGTAAAATCAGAACTCCAATCTTTGTCTGCCATCAACTGTGTGCCACCCAATGATTTGTCTTTTACAAAGTTTTTCCATTTGTCATGGTCTTTTTGAGTGTCGATAGAAATGCTTACAAACTCGATATTTTTTCCCTTATACTTTTCTTCTACTTTTTGCAACGAAGGAATCTCACCACGACATGGCCCACACCAAGTTGCCCATACATCAACATAAACATACTTCCCTTTCAAATCTTCAAGCTTGGTTTTTCCGCCAGCATAATTTTCATAGTCAAATAGGGGTGATTTAGCACTATTTAACTTCAATTGTTCTTGCTTTTGTTTAAAATACATTTTCATTTCAAACAATTCCATTTGCATTCCCTTTTTTTGCAATTCAACAAATGCTGGGTCAAAGTTACCTTTTACAAGTTTAGCCATTTCGCCATTTTGCTTGTCGGTTAATTTCTTATTAAAATCTTCTGGAGTCGATGCTAGTAATTCATCAGAATTAAAATCGGCTTCATGTCTTACTTTTTCTGCCAAATAATTATTTTCTGAAGCACCTTTGCCCAAATAAGAAACTGTTTCGTCAAACTTTTTTGCATCCATTTTCAATTTCAAATCAAAACCATCTTTCAAAAACAAATCGGTATATTCTTGACCATCAAACAGCTGATACATCCCTTCTTTTATATCAAACGATGAACTAAAATGTCCGTCGCCTTCTACTTTTATTTCTTTTACAATTATTCTATTGTTTTTTATAAAAAGAATATCGCCATTTCTGTTGGCAACATCGGCTTGAAATTTCAAGACACTTTCTTGCCCAAAACTAAAATTTGATACAACAATTGCCATTAAAAAGAATCCTAATTTTTTCATATTATTATTTTTTTGATTTATACAGAATCAAATGTAGGTAAATTTATTTATCGGTTATTATTCATTAAGAAAATATTTAATGATTAATTCGATTGAAGTTTTTTACTTTTGCAAAAATTTTATTCCAAATGTATAGAAGTCATAATTGTGGCGAGTTGAACGCTACTCATATTAATAAAGAAGTAACGCTTGCTGGTTGGGTTCAAAAATCGAGAGATAAAGGATTCGTGAATTGGGTTGATTTACGCGACCGTTACGGAATTACACAATTGTTATTTGACGAAAGTCGATCTGAAAAATCAGTTTTTGAATTGGCAAAAACTCTTGGAAGAGAATTTGTAGTTCAAGTAAAAGGAACTGTAATTGAGCGTGAAGCCAAAAATAAAAACATAGCAACTGGCGAAATTGAGATTTTGGTTAAAGAAATGACAATTCTAAATGCTTCTTTAACGCCACCATTTACTATTGAAGATGAAACTGATGGCGGTGAAGATATTAGAATGAAATACCGTTACCTAGATATTCGTAGAAATCCTGTAAAAAACAGTTTGCTTTTTCGACATAAAGTAGCCATGGAAGTTCGTAAATACTTATCAGATTTAGATTTTTGCGAAGTAGAAACTCCTTATTTAATCAAATCAACTCCAGAAGGCGCAAGAGATTTCGTAGTTCCTAGCAGAATGAACGAAGGTCAGTTTTATGCTTTGCCTCAATCGCCACAAACGTTCAAACAATTGTTGATGGTTGGCGGCATGGACAAGTATTTTCAAATTGTAAAATGTTTCCGTGACGAAGATTTACGTGCCGATAGACAACCCGAGTTTACACAAATCGATTGCGAAATGGCATTTGTAGAACAAGAAGATATTTTGAATGTTTTTGAAGGATTAACACGTCATTTACTAAAAGAAATAAAAGGTATAGAAGTAGAAAAATTTCCAAGAATGACCTACGATCATGCTATGAAAACCTACGGAAATGACAAACCAGACATCCGTTTCGGAATGGAATTTGGTGAGTTGAATGATGTGGCTCAACATAAAGATTTTCCAGTTTTCAATACAGCTGAATTGGTAGTTGGAATAGCTACTCCAAATTGTGCAACTTATACTCGTAAAGAAATTGACGCATTAATTGATTGGGTAAAACGTCCGCAAGTTGGCGCAACTGGAATGGTTTATTTAAAATGTGAAGCCGATGGAACTTATAAATCATCGGTAGATAAATTCTACGATCAAGATGATTTAGCAAAATGGGCAGAAATTACTGGCGCAAAAGCTGGTGACATGATTTTTGTACTTTCTGGTCCAGCCGATAAAACTCGTACACAACTTTCTGCTCTTAGAATGGAATTAGCAACCAGATTAGGCTTGAGAAATCCAGCCGAATTTGCTCCGTTATGGGTTGTAGATTTCCCATTATTAGAATTGGATGAAGATAGCGGAAGATGGCACGCCATGCACCATCCATTTACGTCGCCAAAACCAGAAGACATGGAGTTGCTGGCAACAAATCCAGGAAAAGTTCGCGCCAATGCTTATGATATGGTGTTGAACGGAAACGAAATTGGCGGTGGCTCAATCAGAATTCATGATAAGGCTACGCAACAATTGATGTTCAAATATTTAGGATTTACAGAAGAAGAAGCGAAAAATCAATTTGGCTTTTTGATGGATGCGTTTCAATTTGGCGCACCACCACACGGAGGATTGGCTTTTGGATTGGATAGATTAGTGGCAATTCTTGGCGGACAAGAAACCATTCGAGATTTTATTGCTTTTCCAAAAAATAATTCAGGAAGAGATGTAATGATAGATGCACCATCTGTAATTGATGATGCACAATTGAAGGAATTAAATATTAAAGTTGAATTAGTGTAAATGTTAATTAAATAATAACTGAAAATACTGAAAATCAATAATTTTCAATAAATAATTAACAAAAATAATTTTCGTAACATATTAAAGTTTACATTTGCCATTATTAATTATTTTATATTACATACAATGCGCACAGGAACAGTTAAATTTTTTAATGAATCAAAAGGTTACGGATTTATTACAGACGATGAAAACGGAAAAGACATTTTCGTTCACGCTACAGGTTTAAGAGCTGAATCACTTAATGAAGGTGATAAAGTTACTTTCGAAGAAGAAGAAGGAAGAAAAGGTAAAGTAGCTGCTCAAGTAGTTGTTATCGAAGACTAATATATATTATTTTTTGATTACCTAATGGTAAAACGTCTCGAAATCGAGGCGTTTTTTTTGTGTAAATTTCAAATTATTTAGAATAAGTTTAAATAGGCAGTTTTTTAAATTTTTATCAAAACGATTAACCTCTGTTCATTGTGAATTAAAGTAATCAAATGTATATTTGTAAATTAATTTTAGTTTTTTAAATTTTAAAAATTATGCATTCAAATCAGTTAGATTATATTCCGATTTTAATACAATTTGTTGTTGCCGTTGGATTTGTAGTGAGTATGATTATACTTTCTAATTATTTGGGCCCAAAACGAAAATCACTCAACAAAGATAAAAATTTTGAATGTGGTATTGAATCTGTCGGAAATGCTAGAATTCCGTTTTCTGTCAAATACTTTCTAGTTGCCATATTATTTGTTTTATTTGATGTCGAAGTGATATTTTTATATCCTTGGGCAATAAACTTCAAGGAATTAGGAATAGATGGAATGATAAAAATGGTGGTTTTTATGTTGTTGCTTCTAGTTGGATTTTTTTACATTATAAAAAAGAAAGCACTAGAATGGGAATAAACTCGAAATACCAAAAATTAATAAAATAGTACAATGAATGATTCTAAAACAACAATCGTTGCGCCTCCAGAAGGAGTTACAGGCGAAGGTTTTTTTGCAACAAAACTAAATGACGTAGTTGGAATGGCAAGAGCAAATTCTCTTTGGCCACTTCCGTTTGCAACATCTTGTTGTGGTATCGAGTTTATGGCAACGATGGCTTCGCATTACGATTTAGCACGTTTCGGATCTGAAAGAGTAAGTTTTTCTCCTCGTCAAGCCGATATGTTAATGGTTATGGGAACTATTTCAAAAAAAATGGCGCCTATTCTCCGTCAAGTTTACGAACAAATGAGTGAGCCTCGCTGGGTTATTTCAGTTGGAGCTTGTGCTTGTTCAGGTGGGATTTTTGACACCTACTCAACACTACAAGGAATCGACAAAGTTATTCCTGTTGATGTATATGTCCCAGGTTGTCCGCCAAGACCAGAACAAATAGTAGATGGCGTTATGCAGTTACAAGAATTAGTACGAAATGAATCTGTTCGTCGCAGAAGTTCCCCAGAATATTTAGAATTATTAGCTTCGTATAACTTATAAAAATGGCATTAGAAACTTCAACAATTCAAGAAAAAATTACTCAAAAATTTGGCGATAACTCATTTGCCTTTTCGATGAGTAAAGATATATTTACTTTCGAAGTAACACCAAGTATTATATTTGAAGTAATTAAATTTCTTAAAGAAAATGAAGATTTGAATTTTCATTTTTTAACTGATTTGTGTGGAATTCACTATCCTGATAACGACGATAACCACCAATTTGCAATTGTATATCATTTACATAATTGGGTAGAAAATGTACGCATTAGAGTCAAAACTTATTTAGCTGATAACCAAAAAGTAGATTCAGTAATATCAATTTTTCAGTGTGCCAATTGGATGGAGCGTGAAACTTGGGATTTTTACGGCATCGAATTTAATGGACACCCACAATTAAAGCGCATTTTAAACATGGATGAAATGATCTCGCATCCAATGCGAAAAGAATTTCCAATGGAAGATTCTGGAAGAACCGACAAAGACGATCGATTTTTTGGTAGAACAATAACTAATAATTAGAAACTAAATAAAAAAAATTAATTTTAACTCCTAATTCGGAATTGATTATAAATGTCAGAACTATTATTAAAGCCTGAAAACAGGTATGCCAAAATTATAGAAAACCAACTAAACGATGATGGTAGTGAACTTTCTATTTTAAATTTAGGACCAACACATCCAGCAACACACGGTATTTTTCAAAATATTTTATTGATGGATGGAGAGCGAATATTAGAAGCCGAACCTACTATTGGTTACATTCATCGTGCTTTTGAAAAAATAGCCGAAAATCGTCCGTTTTATCAAATTACGCCACTCACAGATCGAATGAATTATTGTTCATCACCAATAAATAACATGGCCTGGTGGATGACACTCGAAAAATTATTAGATATTCAAGTTCCAAAAAGAGCGCAATATCTCAGAGTTATTGTGATGGAATTAGCCCGAATTACAGATCATATAATCTGCAATTCGATTTTAGGAGTTGATACTGGAGCTTACACTGGATTTTTATATGTTTTCCAATTTAGAGAAAAAATATACGAGATATATGAAGAAATTTGTGGCGCCCGATTAACAACTAATATGGGACGAATTGGTGGTTTTGAAAGAGATTGGTCACCAGAAGCATTCAAAAAATTGGATGCTTTTTTAGAAGAGTTTCCAGTTTGTTGGAAAGAATTCGAAAACCTTTTTGAAAGAAACAGAATATTTATCGATAGAACTGTAAATGTTGGGGCTATATCTGCCGAAAAAGCAATGGCTTATGGTTTCACAGGCCCAAATCTTAGAGCGGCAGGAGTAGATTATGACGTTAGAGTTTCTGAACCCTATTCTTCTTACGAAGATTTTGATTTTATAATTCCAGTAGGAAAGTCAGGCGATACCTATGATAGATTTTGCGTAAGAAACGCCGAGGTTTGGGAGAGTTTAAGCATTATTCGTCAAGCATTAGACAAAATGCCAGCAGGGAATGAATATCATGCAGATGTTCCTGATTATTATCTTCCCCCAAAAGAGGATGTATATAATAATATGGAAAGTTTAATATACCATTTCAAAATTGTAATGGGCGAAGTACCTGTTCCTGTTGCCGAAATTTATCATGCTGTTGAAGGTGGCAATGGAGAGTTAGGATTTTATTTGGTAACCGATGGAAGTAGAACTCCTTATAGATTGCACTTTAGAAGACCTTGTTTCATTTATTATCAAGCTTACCCTGAAATGATAAAAGGAGCTTTGCTGTCGGACGCAATTGTAATATTGTCGAGTTTGAATGTAATCGCAGGAGAATTAGACGCATAAAATCATTCTTTTAAATAAGTAATATAAAAAGAAAAACAAGAAAACTTTGTGACTTAGTGCCTTTGTGGCAAAAGAATTAAAAATGGAAAGAACACAATATAAACAAGAGATAAACATAACAACAGAATTAATGACTCGCATAAATGAGTTGATAAGTCATTATCCTGCTGATAAAATAAAGTCGGCTTTGATTCCCGTTTTACACGAAGTTCAAGATGCCCATGACAACTGGTTGAGTTTTGAATTACAAGACAAAGTTGCAGAAATATTAAATATAAAACCCATAGAAGTCTATGAAGTGGTTTCGTTTTATACAATGTATAATCAACGTCCAATTGGAAAGTACATGTTTGAATTTTGCCAAACTGGACCGTGTTGCTTAAACGGTGTAGAAAATTTAATGGATTATACTTGCAATAAATTGGGGGTTAAAATGGGCGAACCAACAGCAGATGGTTTATTTGAAGTTCGAGGAGTAGAATGTCTTGGCGCATGTGGTTATGCACCAATGATGCAACTTGGTGATTTCTACCAAGAATATTTAACTAAAGAAAAAATCGATCAGTTAGTTACTGATTGCAAAGACGGAAAAATAGTTTTACACGATAAATAATGAAATTATCATCTTCAGAAATAAACCAAATCAAAACTTTTTTTGCAGACAAACCTGTGAAGAAAGTATATTTATTTGGTTCTTATGCTCGTGGAGAAGCTGATGAAAACAGTGATGTTGATTTGCTTATCGATTGGGATTATTCACAATATATTGGCTTGAATTATGTTTTTTGGAGAGAAGATATTGAAAAAATTTTAAATAAAGATGTAGATTTTGTATCCTTAAAATGGGTTTCTCCTTTAATTGAAAAATATGTTAATAATGATAAAGAGTTAATATATGAAGCATAATTTAGGAGACAAGGAACGAATTAATCATATTTTGGAAGCTATTTCAAATCTTGAGAAGTTCATAGAAAATGTAGATTTAGAATCATTTATTAATAATGCTGAAAAAATAGCTGCAGTTGAAAGAATGTTTGAAATTATTGGCGAAGCTACAAACCATATTTCAGAAGAAGTTTTATATAAAAAAGATAATTCAACTCCATGGCGAAAAATTATAGCGGTAAGAAATATTATTGAGCATGAATATTTTAGAATTGATTATGATATTTTATATGATATTGCTAAAAAAGACATAATACCTCTCAAAGAAGATATTCAAACCATATTAAAGGATTTAGACAAATAGCAAAAATAATATGTCAAAAAAAATATTATTAGAAAAAATAAACGTTCCGGGAATTAAAACTTATGAAGTATATCGTCGTGAAGGCGGTTACGCATCAGTAGAAAAAGCTTTGAAAAAAATGACACCAGATGAAGTTGTGGAAGAAGTAAAAACTTCTGGACTTCGTGGTCGTGGTGGTGCAGGATTTCCTGCTGGAATGAAATGGAGTTTTATCGATAAAAAATCGGGTAAGCCTCGTCATTTGGTTTGCAATGCAGACGAATCGGAGCCAGGAACTTTCAAAGACCGCTATTTGATGGAGTTTATTCCTCATTTATTAATCGAAGGTATGATTACCTCGAGTTATGCATTAGGTGCAAATTTATCCTACATCTATATTCGTGGCGAATATATGTGGATTTACAAAATTTTAGAAAATGCAATAGCCGAAGCAAAAGCAGGAGGATTTTTAGGTAAAAATATATTAGGTTCGGGCTACGATTTAGAACTTTATGTTCAAATTGGTGCTGGTGCTTATATTTGTGGCGAAGAAACGGCATTGATAGAAAGTTTAGAAGGCAAACGTGGTAATCCCCGAATAAAACCACCATTTCCAGCAGTATCTGGGCTTTGGAGCAATCCAACTGTTGTAAATAATGTAGAAACTATTGCAGCTGTCCCTTGGATAGTTAATAATTCTGGCGCGGCTTATGCTTCAATCGGAATAGGAAGATCAACAGGAACAAAGCTAATATCGGCTTCGGGACACATAAAAAATCAAGGGGTTTTCGAAATAGAAATGGGATTATCCGTCTATGAATTTATGAATTCTGACGAATATCTAGGTGGTATGTCTTCTGACAGACCATTAAAAGCATTTGTACCAGGAGGAAGTTCGGTGCCTATTTTACCTGCACATTTAATTTATAAAACTGCAAATGGCGATGATCGATTAATGACTTACGAATCTCTATCAGATGGTGGATTTGTCTCTGGCTCTATGCTAGGTTCTGGCGGATTTATAGTTTACAACGATACTTCTTGCATTGTTAGAAACACCTGGAATTTTTCACGATTTTATCATCACGAAAGTTGCGGTCAATGTTCACCATGCCGAGAAGGAACTGGTTGGATGGAAAAAGTATTAAACAGAATCGAAAACGGATTTGGTCGTGAAGAAGATATAGATTTGCTGTTGAGTATTCAAAGTAAGATAGAAGGCAACACAATTTGTCCGCTTGGCGATGCAGCAGCATGGCCAGTTGCTGCAGCAATTAGACATTTTAGAGACGAATTTGAATACCACATTCGTTTCCCAGAAAAAGTAAAAAATAGAGATCACTTTGTGAATGAGCCATTTGAAAAAATGAAGCATTTAATTGCAAAACAAGAAGTATAAGTCATCAAAGTAAAAAAGTTATAAATTCATAAAGTCATTGAACATAAAATCTTTAGACTTTAGACATTAAGACCAGAATAATGAAAGTAACAATAGACGGGCAGTCGATAGAAGTTGAACCGGGAACAACTATTTTGCAAGCGGCAAGAATGATTGGTGGAGAAGTTGTTCCGCCAGCAATGTGTTATTACTCAAAATTAAAAGGAAGTGGCGGTAAGTGTCGTTGCTGTTTAGTAGAAGTAGCAAAAGGTAGCGAAGCAGATCCTAGACCCATGCCAAAACTTATGGCATCTTGCGTAACAGGTTGTATGGACGGAATGGAAGTAAATAGTAAATCATCTGACAGAGTTCAAGAAGCACGAAAATCTGTTACAGAATTTCTCTTGATAAATCATCCATTAGATTGTCCCGTGTGTGATCAAGCAGGCGAATGTGACTTGCAAAATTTAAGTTTTGAACATGGAAAATCTAAATCTCGTTTTATAGAAGAAAAGCGTACTTTTGAGCCTGAAAATATTGGAGAAAATATTCAGCTTCACATGAACCGTTGCATCTTATGTTATCGTTGTGTTATGGTTGCCGATCAATTAACAGACAATCGAGTTCATGGAATTATGGATAGAGGAGATCATTCTAACATATCAACTTGTATTTCTAAAGCGGTAGATAATGAGTTTTCTGGAAATATGATTGATGTTTGTCCAGTTGGAGCTTTAACCGATAAAACATTTAGATTCAAATCGAGAGTTTGGTTCAACAAACCATTTAATGCTCATAGAGATTGTGATACTTGTTGTGGTAAAACAACTGTCTGGATGTTTGGAAACGAAATTCAAAGAGTTACAGGTAGAAAAGATGAATTCCATGAAGTAGATGAGTTTATTTGCAATACCTGTAGATTTGATAAAAAAGATGTAAATGATTGGACAATTGAAGGCCCAAGAAAATTTGAGAAAGATTCTGTAATAAATCAAAATAATTATACAAGAAAACTAGAAAAAGTTGAAATTGATACTGAATATGGAATTTTAAATGGTCGAAATATCGATAGAAAAAAAATTAGTATGGCTGAAATTGATTATGACGAAAAAATTGATGGCAATCTTATAGACGATAAACAAAATGGATAGTGCCTTTATTATAGAGAAAAGTGTAGTAATCATTTCAGTTTTTTCGCTGACTATGCTGATGGCAATGTATTCAACATGGGCAGAACGAAAAGTTGCCGCTTTTTTACAAGACAGAATTGGTCCAAACAGAGCTGGTACTTGGGGTTTATTACAACCACTTGCAGACGGTTTAAAATTATTCTCGAAAGAAGAGTTTTTTCCTAATACACCCAACAAATTTCTTTTTATAATAGGTCCAGCAATCGCTATGAGCACTGCTTTAATGACAAGCGCAGTAATTCCGTGGGGCGATAAGTTACATTTTTTTGGTCGTGATATTGTCATGCAAGCCACGGATACTGATAGTGCTTTATTATATATTTTTGCAGTAGTTTCGGTTGGAGTTTACGGAATTATGATTGGCGGTTGGGCATCAAACAATAAATTTTCATTGATGGGCGCCGTTCGTGCTGCTTCTCAAATGGTTTCTTACGAAGTTGCGATGGGATTGTCAATGATTGCTTTATTGATGATGACAGGTACACTAAGCTTAAAAGAAATTTCGGCTCAACAACACGGTTGGCATTGGAATTTTTTATATCAACCCCTATCTTTTTTAATATTTTTAATATGTGCTTTTGCTGAAACTAATAGAACTCCGTTTGATTTAGCAGAATGCGAAAGTGAACTTATTGGAGGATATCACACCGAATATTCCTCTATGAAAATGGGATTTTATCTCTTTGCAGAATATGCTAATATGTTTATTTCATCTGCCATATTATCAGTATTATTTTTTGGAGGGTATAATTATCCAGGAATGAGCTGGGCTGTAGAGCATTGGGGATTAAATACTGCAAATTTATTAGGATTTCTTGCCTTATTTATAAAAATATGTGGGTTTATATTTTTCTACATGTGGGTGCGATGGACAATTCCTCGTTTTCGTTATGACCAATTAATGAATCTGGGTTGGAAAATATTAATTCCACTATCAATATTAAATATTATTGTTACAGGAATTGTAATATTGAGAGTACAAATAGCAACATTTTTAGGATTCTAAAATGAATAACATACAAACAATATCATTATCAGGAAGAAAAAAGCAAGTTTCTAATAAAGAAATGACTTTTTTAGAACGAATGTATCTTGTAGCCATTGTAAAAGGATTGTGGATTACAATCAAGCACCTTTTTACAAAAAAAGCTACCATTCAATATCCTGAACAAGTTAGAGAATTTAGTCCTGTATATCGTGGTCAACATCAGTTAAAAAGAGACGAACAAGGTCGCGAAAACTGTACTGCTTGCGGTTTATGTGCCTTATCCTGCCCTGCTGAAGCAATAACAATGAAAGCAGCCGAAAGATTACCAAGTGAAAAACATTTATATCGAGAAGAAAAATATGCCGAGATATATGAAATAAATATGCTTCGTTGTATTTTTTGCGGTTTGTGTGAAGAAGCGTGCCCAAAAGACGCTATTTATTTAACAACTTCAAAACTACTTGTGCCGTCAAGTTACAAACGAGAAAATTTTATTTTCGGTAAAGATAAATTAGTTATGCCTTTGGATATAGCTATGCAAAATGCTCAATTAAAAAACGCAAATTAATGTCAACCATACTTATATTATTTTACATCTTATCTGCAATTACGCTTTCGACTGCGTTTTTAACAATTTTTAGTAAAAACCCAATACATTCTGCTATATATTTAGTAATTTGTTTTTTCTCTATTGCTGGTCATTATTTACTTTTTAATGCTCAATTCCTTGCGGTTGTACATATTATTGTTTATTCTGGAGCAATTATGGTATTATTTTTATTTACCATAATGCTCATGAATTTAAACAAAGAAGGCGAAGTTCATAAACCAAGATTTACTAGGCTTGGTGCCGTGATTGTAATCTGTTTGATGTGCATTGTTTTGATATCAATATTTGTTCATTCTAAACCAATTGTTGATTATGAAACATCAGAAATTGATTTTCAATCTATTAAAACTTTAGGAAAAGTGTTGCTTAACGAGTTTATGGTTCCTTTTGAATTTGCATCAGTACTTTTGTTAGTTGCAATGATTGGCGCAGTATTATTGTCTAAAAAAGAAAAAATTACAAAATAGTTATGAATAATATTCTTAATCAAATTGGTATCGAAAACTATCTTTTTCTCTCGGCTCTGCTTTTTAGTATTGGGGTTTTTGGAGTTTTATATCGTCGAAATGCTATAATAGTATTTATGTCAATAGAAATAATGTTAAATGCAGTAAACTTGCTTTTTGTGGCATTTTCTTGTTATCATCATGATGCAGAGGGACAAGTATTTGTATTTTTCTCAATGGCTGTTGCTGCTGCAGAGGTTGCCGTAGGTCTTGCTATTTTGGTTTCAATTTTCAGAAATCTGGGTTCGATTGACATTGCTAATTTAAAAAACCTAAAAGGATAATCCACAATGGAGCACAATTTAGTTTTACTTTTGTTATTAAGCCCATTTGCAGGGTTTTTATTGAATATTTTTATCGGAAAATCGGCTGGTAAAACTAGTTCAGGAGTTATAGGAACTCTAACCGTATTAATTTCATTTATAATATCAATTTATTTTTTTACACAAATAAACCAATCTCAAAAAATAATTCATTTTGATTTATTTGATTGGATACAAATCAGTAATTTCAAAATTAGTTTTGGATTTTTATTAGACCAATTATCAGTACTTTGGTTGCTGTTTATAACAGGAATAGGGTCTTTAATTCATTTGTACTCCATAAGTTACATGCACGACGATGAGAATATGAACAAGTTTTTTGCATACTTAAATTTGTTTATTTTTTTTATGATAATTCTGGTTATCGGAAGTAACTTACTAATAATGTTTATAGGATGGGAGGGCGTTGGACTTTGTTCTTATTTACTTATCGGATTTTGGTACAAAAATCAGGAATATAATGATGCAGCAAAGAAAGCTTTTATAATGAACAGAATTGGTGATTTAGGCTTGCTGATTGGAGTTTTTATATTGGCAAATACATTTTCAACTTTAGATTTTATTCAGTTAAAACAAGTTTTGACTGCCACAAATCATATCCCTTTTCCTAACGAAAATTGGTCGAAATTATCATTAGCTGCACTTTGTTTATTTATAGGAGCTACGGGAAAATCAGCACAATTACCTCTTTATACTTGGTTACCCGATGCAATGGCTGGACCAACGCCAGTTTCTGCATTGATACACGCCGCAACGATGGTAACAGCGGGAATTTTTATGATAACTCGAATGAACTTCTTATTCGATTTAACACCAGAAGTTCAAAACATAATAGCAATTGTAGGTGCAATTACAGCTTTGGTAGCCGCATCAATTGGATTATTACAAAACGATATCAAAAAAGTATTGGCATATTCTACAGTTTCACAACTTGGTTTAATGTTTTTAGCTCTTGGATTGGGTGCATATAATGTTGCCGTTTTTCATGTAATCACTCATGCATTTTTTAAAGCTTGTTTATTCTTGGGATCTGGATCAGTAATTCATTCTTTACATGGTGAACAAGATATGCGAAAAATGGGGGGATTAAAAAAATACATGCCTATTACTTTTGCAACAATGCTAATTTCAACCTTAGCAATTTCGGGAATATTTCCTTTTGCAGGTTTTTGGTCGAAAGATGAAATATTAATGACGGCTTTTGAACACAATAAAATTCTTTGGATTATTGGTTCGATTGCTTCAATCATGACAGCTTTTTATATGTTTAGATTGATGTATCTTACTTTTTTTAGAGAGTTTAGAGGAACAGAAAATCAAAAAAACCATTTGCATGAAAGCCCAAGTTTAATGACATTACCGTTAGTAATTTTGGCAGCTTTGGCAACCGTTGGAGGACTTATTAATTTGCCAGGTAACAATTGGTTAAATCATTTTTTAGAACCAGTTCTTTTTACAAAAATTGAACATATACCATTAGACGGAAATGCCTATATGCTTATGGGGATAGCACTTGTTGGTGCAATAATTGGAATTTTTTGGGCATATACTAAATATATTAAACAAGGTTTCGTTTCTGAAGAAGATTCAGAAATTAAGGGATTTTCAAAAACAATTTATAATAAATATTATGTAGATGAAATTTATACCTTGCTATTTATAAAACCAATAAACTCACTATCAAATTTTTTCAGAACTACTTTAGAACCTGCAACTTCAAATTTGGTTTACAGTTTTGGAACTTTGGCAAACAATTTAGCAACACAAGGAAAAAAACTACAAAACGGAAGTATCGGGCTGTACCTTTTCGGATTTGTAATTGGTGTTTGTAGCATATTAATTTATTTATTTATAGCTCAATAATTTTTATAATGGATGTAACTACTTTACTATTTATATTTTTGATTGGTGCAATTGCAACTTATTTTTCAGGAGACAAATTTGCCTCAAAAATAGCTTTACTTTTTAGTATCTGTGCTTTTGGTTTTTCTCTTTATTTGTTAAATGAATTAAGACTAGGAAATAACATCAATCATATTTCAGTTTGGATAACTAACCCAAAAGTTTATTTAGCATTCCATGCAGATGGGCTTTCGATGGCAATGGTATTGTTAACAACAAGCTTAATACCGATAATAATTTTCTCATCTTTCGGGAATCAATTTTCTAATGCCAAAAGCTTTTATTCATTAGTACTTTTCATGTCGTTTGCTATGACAGGAACTTTTCTTGCTTCAGATGGTTTGTTATATTATATTTTTTGGGAGTTAGCACTTTTACCTATCTATTTTATAGCATTAATTTGGGGAAATGGCGATGCTGAACAACGTAAAAAAGCAGTATTCAAATTTTTTATTTATACACTTGGTGGTTCACTCTTTATGCTTATCGCATTTGCAGTTTTGTACCAAAAAGCAGGTAGTTTCTTAATTGAAGATTTATATAAAATTAAATTATCTCTTACTGATCAAACCTGGATTTTCTTATGTTTTTTCTTAGCCTATGCAATAAAAATTCCGTTGATTCCTTTTCACACTTGGCAAGCAAAAGTGTATCAAAAAGCTCCAACAGTAGGAACTATGCTACTATCAGGAATTATGCTGAAAATGGGATTGTATAGTATAATTCGTTGGCAATTGCCAATTGCACCTTTAGCTGCAAAACATTATTTATTTATACTTGTAGGATTAGGCATTGGAGGAGTAATCTATGGCTCGATAGTAGCATTACGCCAGAAAGATTTAAAAAAATTATTGGCCTACTCATCTTTAGCACACGTTGGGTTAATAGCATCAGGATGTTACACACTTACTCTTGACGGATTAAGAGGTGCCGTTTTACAAATTATAGCACACGGGTTTGTGATAGTTGGATTATTTTTTACTGCTGAAATTATTTTCCGTCGATTTGAAACCAGAAAAATATCAGAATTAGGAGGAATACGTTCGCAAACACCAAAATTTTCTTCCATGTTTATGATTTTAGTTTTAGCATCTGTTGCATTACCTGGAACATTTAATTTTATTGGGGAATTTACCGTCTTAAATAGTTTAGCTCAAATAAATTTGTGGTTAGCGTTACTAGGAGGAACAACAATAATTCTTGGAGCTTACTATATGCTAAAAATGTTTCAAAATGTAATGTTGGGAGAAAATAACGTAAAAACTTTTGCAGATGTAACCTTTAATGAAGGATTAGTTTTAGTAATAATTCTCGGATTTTTACTGTTTTTCGGATTATATCCAAACCCAATAGTAGAGTTTATAACACCGAGTTTAAAAAATATTTTACTAGCAATAAATAGAACCTAATTTTTTATTTTGTTGCATAAAATCAAATTTATTGCATACCTGATAAAAATTAAATCAACTAAAATAAAAAAGGAATTATTTACTTCGAATTTTAATTGAAAAACTGAAATTCAAGTTCCTAAATAAATAAATAAGAATGAACACATTAGTAGCAATAGTAGGCTTAGGAATATTTTCGTTAGTCGCTGAAATTTTTAATTTTAGAAAAGGAATAATTCCTGTAACAATTATAGGCTTATTGGCTATTCTTGGCTTTACTATATCGCAGTTCAATATGCCAGGAGGTTATTACAACAACATGATTGTGGTTGATAAATTTTCGGTAGCATTTTCGAGTTTGTTTATTATTTTAACAATTTTTCTTGTTACACTTAGCCATGAAGTTTACAAAAATCATCAAACTAAGATTTCAGACTTTATAGCCATAAAAATATTTTTGCTTTCGGGAGCAGTTGCAATGGTGTCTTTTGGAAATTTGTCTATGTTTTTTCTTGGAATCGAAACTCTCTCAATATCATTATACATCCTTGCAGGAAGCAACAGACTTGATGTGAAAAGTAACGAAGCAGGCATGAAATACTTCCTGATGGGATCGTTTGCCTCTGGTATTATTCTTTTTGGAATTTGTTTAGTTTATGGAGCAATGGGAAGTTTTGATATACTTGAAATTCGTGATTTATCACAAGGAGCAGGATTACCTGTTTGGTTTCCGATAGGGATTGCATTATTATTAATCGGAATGTTATTTAAAATTGCGGCAGTACCATTTCATTTTTGGGCACCCGATGTTTACGAAGGTTCACCCGCGATAACAACTGCTACAATGAGTACTTTAACCAAGGTTGTAGCCATTGCAACATTATATAAATTACTAGAAGCATTAAACGGAAGTTTGTCTTATAGTTTTGAAATTGTAATTGTAATAATCTCAATATTATCGATGACCGTAGGAAATATTATGGCGTTAAAACAAAAAAATGTAAAACGAATGTTAGCATTTTCAGGAATATCACATGCTGGTTTTATGCTTATGGCGCTCTTAAGTTTATCTACCGCTCCTAGTACATTATTATATTATACTTCGGCATATTCGCTTGCAGGAATATCCTCATTTGCAGTAATTATTTTTGTTTGTAAATCATATAACAATGAAGATATTGCCAACTTTAATGGCTTAGGTAAATCAAGTCCAGTATTGGCTTTAGTATTAACAGCATCTTTAATATCGATGGCTGGAATTCCAATATTTGCCGGTTTTTTTGGTAAATTTATTCTGTTTACTCAAACCTATAAATCGGGCTATTTAATTCTTGTAATTATAGGTGTTATAAACTCAATAATAAGTGTTGGCTATTATTTCAAATTAATTTTAGCTATGTATACTCAGGAATCTATTTCAGAAAAAGTAAAAGTTCCATTTACATATTATGCTGTGGCGGTAATTGCTATACTGCTTAATTTGGCATTAGGACTTTATCCTTCTTTTATTACTTCTTTGTTTAGTTAGAAAATTTAAATCTTGTTTTGAATATTATTTTGTCATAAAATGTAAAACGTTTAAATCAACTAAAATTTGAAATGTCCAACTAATAACAGATTATATTTTTTCTTAAATTTTATTAAATCATATCCATTAAATACAAAATTTTTATTAAAAATAGTATAATAATGGATAGTATAAAGCGGTGTTTCTCGACATTACCACACATTAAACTACTTTTTAGCACAACACTTTTCTTATTGCTCTTTTACCCTTTTAGTAATTGATCCAAAGGCCTAATAATATCAAATCTGTCATCTATAAATTGATTATATTCAGGAGGATTAAATAGCGTTTGTATGTAAAACAGTTATTCTAGCTAAGTAGAACTTTATCGAATTTAATGTAAAAACACAACCCAAAAAATTATTTGGTTACCATTTCTAAATTATACTTTAAAGTCGCAAGCTATAAAATTTTCAAATAATAATAAATAAATACCTGAAATTTAGTGAATTATGCTAATGTGTAAGATTGATTAGTAACTTGAAACCACAAAAAAACCCGATTATCACTAATCGGGCTTCCTTTAAAATTTTCTAAATTATGCTTCAAATGGAATAATAGATACAAAAGATTTATCGTTAGCTTTCTTTTGAAATTTCACAACTCCGTCAATTCTAGCATGTAAAGTATGATCTTTACCCATATAAACGTTTTCTCCTGGATTGTGATTAGAACCTCTTTGTCTTACAATTATATTTCCAGCAATTGCAGCTTGACCACCATAAATTTTAACGCCTAAACGTTTTGAATGTGATTCTCTACCATTTTTGGAACTACCGACACCTTTCTTGTGAGCCATGATGTTTAAGTTTTATAAGTTAATAATTAATTAAACTGCTTTACCGCCGTTTAATTCATCTTGTAATTTTTTTAATTCATCCATTTTACCATCAGCGGCAAGTTGTGCTTGTTGAGCCCAAGTTGTAGGATCTAAATGTTGCACTTTTGATGATGATGCATCTAAAATTGCTTTTACCTCTTCAGCAGAAGCAGAAGCTAATTTCACGAAAGTATCAATACCTGCAGCAACTAATGCTTCAGCCGCTTTTGGTCCGATTCCTTCAACAATTGCTAAATCATCACCTTTTTTTGATGCTTTCGGAGCTTTGGGTGCTTTTTCTTCAACTACTTCTACTAATTTTTCAGCTTTTGGAGCTGCTTCTTTTTTAGGAGCTGGAGTAGCTTTTGTCACACCAGTAGCACTAATTCCTTCAATAAGAATTTGTGTTAAATACTGACGGTGACCGTTTCTCTTTTTGTAACCTTTCCGTCTTTTCTTTTTGAAAATAATTACTTTATCACCTTTTAAGTGTTGTAACACTTTGGCTTCTACTGAAGCACCTTCTATAGCTGGGGCGCCTAAAGTGATTGATCCATTGTCATCTAAAAGAAGAACTTTATCAAAAGATACTTTTGAACCTTCTTCATTTGTCAAACGGTGAACATAAACCTTTAAGTCTTTGCTTACTTTAAATTGTTGCCCTGCTATCTCTACGATTGCATACATAACAAATTGTTTAATTAAATTTAAGTTTGCAAATATATAACTATTTTCAATACCTACAACGCATTACTAAAAAAGTTTTATTGTTAAAATTAAACCACTAAAATTCAAATAACAGCAACCGAGATTACAAAATAATTAGATTATAATTACTATTTTTGTGTAACATTGTTAAGAAATAACTAACTAATAGTGTGTCAACTAAAATTTATAGTTTTTTATGAAAAAATCATTAATCGCTTTAAGTACTTTGCTTATGCTAGGAGGAACAGCTTCTGCCCAAAAGGTAGCTTTTGAAGAATACAATTTAGACAACGGATTGCATGTAATTTTGCATAACGATCCTTCGGCACCTGTAGTTATTACATCTGTAATGTATCACGTAGGTGCAAAAGATGAAAACCCAACGCGAACGGGTTTTGCTCACTTTTTTGAACACCTTTTATTTGAAGGCACAGAAAATATTAAACGAGGAGAATGGTTTAAAATTGTGACTTCAAACGGCGGAACCAACAATGCTAATACTACCGAAGATAGAACCTATTACTACGAAGTATTCCCATCTAATAATTTAGAATTAGGATTATGGATGGAATCTGAACGAATGATGCATCCCGTAATTAATCAAATCGGGGTTGATACCCAAAATGAGGTTGTTAAAGAAGAAAAACGATTGCGTTATGACAATTCTCCATACGGACAATTAATTCCAGAGGTTAAGAAAAATATGTTTTCCAAACATCCTTACAGATGGACAACCATAGGCTCGATGGATCATTTAGATGCAGCTAAACTAGAAGAATTTCAGGCATTTAATAAAAAGTTTTACATACCAAATAATGCAGTTTTAATTGTTGCAGGAGATATTAGCAATCCTACTCAAACTAAAGAGTGGATTCAAAAATATTTTGGCCCAATAGCAAAGGGAACGCCTATTGAAAGACAAACTTTTACCGAAGATCCAATTGTGGTTGCACGAACTGCTAGATTTGAAGATACTAACATTCAAAAACCAATGGTAGTTGCAGCATATAGAACGCCATCAATGAAAACCCGCGATGCTAGAGTATTAGACTTAATATCGACTATTTTAAGCGAAGGAAAAAGTTCTCGTTTATACAAAAAAGTGGTAGACGAAAAGAAAATGGCTTTGCAAATTGCTGCTTTTAGCTACAACCAAGAAGATTATGGAACTTACATACTTTATGCAATTCCTCAGGGTGAAACTACCTCTGCACAAATCGTGAACGAAATAGATGAAGAAATTGTAAAACTTCAAACCGAATTATTATCTGATAAAGATTTACAAAAATTAAAAAATATTTATGATAATAATTTTGTAAATAGTAATTCAAGCGTTGAAGGTATTGCCGATAATTTAGCAACCTATTATTTACTTTATGGCGATGTAAATTTGATAAATACTGAAGTAGAAATGTATCGCTCGATAACAAAAGAAGAAATTAGAGACGTTGCAAAAAAGTATCTAAACCCAAACCAACGATTAATTTTAGACTATGTTCCTGCCAAGGACAAAGCAGACTCGAACGAAAATGAAAAGTCTACTCAAAACAAATAATATATAAAATGAAAAAAATAGCAATCATAGCATCAAGCTTACTTTTAACAGTAATTATGCAAGCACAAGACAGATCACAACCAAAACCAGGTCCAGCGCCAAAAATAAATATAAATAAGCCAGAAAGCTTTTCGCTTCCTAACGGATTAAAAGTTCTAGTAGTAGAAAATCATAAACTGCCAAGAGTTTCTTTCAATTTAACTATTGATAACGCACCGTTTGCCGAAGGAACAAAAAAAGGAGTTGACGAGTTAACCTCGTCATTAATAGGAAATGGATCTCTAAAAATTTCTAAAAATGCCTTTAATGAAGAGGTCGATTTTCTAGGGGCAGATATAAATTTTTCATCCTCTGGAGCTTCTGCATCTGGTTTGTCAAAATATTCTAAAAGAATTTTAGAACTTCTTGCCGAAGGTGCCTTATCGCCAAACTTTACTCAAGAAGAATTTGATAAAGAAAAAGAGAAACTACTCGAAAATATCAAAACACAAGAGAAAAATGTAACCGCAGTTGCCGGTAGAGTTGAAAATGTATTAGCTTACGGAAAGAACCATCCGTCAGGTGAATTTTTGACAGAGACTTCTATAAATAATGTATCGCTTGCCGATGTAAAAGCAAATTACAATTCGTTTTTTGTACCAGAACATGCTTATTTAGTGATTATTGGAGATATCAAACTAAAAGAAACTAGAAAAGAAGTAGAAAAACTATTCAAATCGTGGGTAAAAGCTACTGCACCAAGATTGTCTTATTCTGACCCAAGTAATGTACAGTTTACACAAATTAACTTTGTAGATATGCCAAACGCAGTTCAATCTGAAATATCTTTAATTAATACAGTAAATTTAAAACTTTCAGATCCCGA
The DNA here is from genome assembly GCA_025351785.1 of Flavobacterium sp. Classification (GTDB taxonomy): domain Bacteria; phylum Bacteroidota; class Bacteroidia; order Flavobacteriales; family Flavobacteriaceae; genus Flavobacterium. Next base: position 6,082 of record JANXVF010000116.1, on the reverse strand, counting down.
TTTCTTTCCAGTAATACTGGCTAATCAAGTTTTAGGTGGCGATTTTAACAGTTATTTGAACATGAATTTACGAGAAAAACATGGCTGGACTTATGGTGCTCGTTCAGGAATTGGGGCTAATAAATTTATGGCAAGCAAATTTAAAGCAAACTCTCAGGTGCGAAACTCAGTAACAGATAGTGCCGTGGTAGAATTTATTAAAGAAATTAAAAGAATTAGAACAGAAAAAGTTGCCATCGAAGATCTGAATAACGTAAAGGCAGGATATGTGGGACGATTTGTAATGCAAGTAGAAAAACCTGCAACAATAGCTAGATATGCATTGAATATTGAAACCGAAAGCTTACCTGCAGATTTTTATGAAAATTATATTAAAAATATAAATTCGGTAACGCCAGATGATATTCTTAGAGTAGCAAACAAATATATATTAGCCGATAATTTGAGAATTTTAGTAGTAGGAAAAGGTTCGGAAGTAATCCCTGGATTGGAAAAATTAAAAATTCCGATGTTTTATTTTGATAAATTTGGAGCACCTACAGAGAAACCAAAGATGAAAAAACCAGTTCCTGCCGGAATTACAGTTTCTACAATTATGGATAATTATATAAAAGCAATTGGTGGAGAAAAAGCAGTTGCAAGTGTAAAATCATTGTTTTTTACTGCCTCAGCTACCATTGCTCAAGCTCCTGCTCCTCTAACTTTAATTCTTAAAAAAGAAAGCAAAGGCAATAGTTTAAGCTCAATAACTATGGAAGGAATGGGTGAATTATCAAAACAAGTTTTAAACGAAAAAGGAGGATATTCAGTAAGACAAGGACAACGAAAAGAATTTACTGCCGAAGAATTAAAAGATAAAAAAGCAATAGCTTCAACATTTGAAGAATTACTATTAGCCAAAAAAGCCGATGTTACTTTAAGTGGAATCGAACCTTTTAATGGTAGCGATGCCTATGTCGTTTTAAACGGAAAGAATACTTTATATTATGATGTGGCTACCGGATTGAAACTTGGCGATTCGAAGTTAATCGAAAATGGAGACAAAAAAGTTACTGTTACATCAACATATTCTGATTACAAAGAAATAAAAGGCGTTAAAGTTCCTTACGAAATTGTTATAAACCAAGGCATGGAAATAGATTTTAAAGTATCAGAAGTTAAAATAAACGAAGGAGTTAGTGAGATTGATTTCCAATAATAAAAATTAGAAAGTAGTAAACTATTTATGAAAAAAATTATTTACTTACTTTTTGTTTTGATTACTACATCTTCTCATGGTCAATGGACACAACAAAATTCAGGAATTACTGAAAACCTAAATGATGTTTATTGTTTAACAGAAAACAATGTGGTTGCGGTTGGTGACAATGGCAAAATAGTAAAAACTATTGATGGAGGTATAAACTGGATTCAAAAAACTTCAGGAACATCACAGAGTTTAAGAAAAATTCAATTTATTAATATTAATATTGGGTATGCCGTTGGTTTTAACGGAACAGTGTTAAAAACTATTGATGGAGGCGAAAATTGGACTAGTATTTCTGTCGGAAGTAGCTCCAATCTTTATGGACTATCTATTTTGAATGAAAACACTTTTATTATTTCTGGCGATAATGGATTCATTAAAAAAACCATCGATGGTGGAACTTCATTTTCTGTTCTTAATTTTCCACAAAACCAAACAATTACTAATATTCAGTTTTTCAATGATTTAGTTGGATATGCCGAAGTTGGAATTTTTAGCCAAAATTACGAACAAAACAATCTTTATAAAACAACTGATGACGGTAATACTTGGTCATTAATCTTTAATGATCCTATCGATTCCTTCTTCTTTTTAGATGAAAATATTGGATTTATAAGTAAAACAAATAATGGTGTCTATAAAACTACTGATAGTGGTTTAAACTTAAATTATTTAGGTAATAACAAATCAATAGAATTAGATATTTTTGCCACAAATGAAAATGTTGTTTGGGATATTGGCAACGATTATACTTTATGTAACTGTAGTTCATATTGTGTTTCAAAATTAGAAATAGGAATGCAACAAATTGAAAATTGTAATAATGCTGATGTAGCTGGATTTCTATATAATGCTATTTATTTTGCAAACGACACTACAGGTTACATAGTTGGGTTAAATGGTCATATATTTAAAAATGAAACAGGCACTATGCAACAAGCAACCGCAGGGGTCGATAAGTTTAATAAAGATGTATTACAAGTTTATCCAAACCCAACAACTGGAACTATAAATTTTAATAAAAATATTGAACTAAATTCAGTCGAAATTTTAGATGGTTTAGGAAGAAGTGTAAAACAATTTTCTAATGTTGAAAGTAATACTTTAGATATAAAAGAATTGTCTAATGGAATTTATTTTTGTGTAATTCAAATACATGGAGAAAAAAATACACAAAAAATAATTTTGAAAAAATAAACTCCTGTTAACTAAAAGTGAATAGTTTGCAATGGCAGACTAGAAGTTTACAAAATTTACTAAAGCGGATAGTTTTAACTTTTTATTCTAACAAAAAATATAAACATTAAAAAACCCAAAAAACGGACATGCCCCAAAAAGTTAGACACTATTTGGGGCATTTTTTTAAGAAATAGTAAACTTTAAATTACATTTTCAACACTTTAAAATTTGCTTCCTTTTCTCCTTCAAATTTAAGTTTGAAAAAATAAGTTCCCGTTGCAAACTCCGAAATATCTACAGTTGATGTTAATTCGTTAGTAGATTTCTCATACAATAATTGTCCAGCAACATTGTAAACTAAAACTCTTTCTAACGGCGTTTTAGAATTGATTGTTAGTTTTCCGTTACTCGGATTGGGATAGTAACTAAAATCGATGTACCCGTTTTGATTGTTAACACTTAAATTTGGAGTACAAGAAATGTTTGCAACAAAACCTGAACTCACAACGCCTTGATCTGAAAAGAATGTCACTGTTAATGATCCGTCTGGAGCTGTTGATGTAAAAGTTCCTGGATTTGAAGCTCCTGTAAATCCTGGACTTGTACTTAGTTGAGGTGCTGCAGTAGAATTACCATCATATATATTAAGGTAATCATAATCTAACTCTAAAGAAAAATCAGTAAAACTAAGAACAATTGCGTTACTTGGGATATTAGGAATTATAGTTCTTACAAAAGTTTCCATATTAGAATAATCAGAAAATGGTCCTCCAGAATCTGAAAATTGTAACCCGTCACAATATGATGCCGATGTTATAAATTCTAATTCTCTGTTGGATGAAGTTAATCCAGAAGTGCAACTTGGTCGAACTTGTGCTACATAATATGTATCTGGATTTAATCCCGAAACCGTATAACTGTTTGTAGAAACTGGAGTCCAAGCACCACCTGTACCTCCAAAAGGATAAACTCTAACTTCCCAGGAAGTAAAGTTACCCGACTCGACCCAGTTTACAGAAGCCGTGTTTTGAGTCACATTTGAAATCTGAACTGATGAAACAGTATTGATACAAGTATTGATACAATCACTACTCAAACAAGTTCCGTTACTTATTGCATTTAAAATAGCATTTTTAGGTTGTGGTCCAAACCCGTTACTAAGTTTGATTCCAACATTGTTTACTAAATGGCAGTAACTCATTATAGTTCCTTTAGTTGTACTCGATGGAATTGTTAAAGGTGTAGTTCTGCAAGAATAGCCTTCGGCTGACGATCCTTGTGCTGATGATGCACAATTGTCGATTGCAGTATTATTGCCGTTCCAAACGCATGAATGAGTGTGACGCGACCCTAATAAATGTCCAAGTTCGTGAGTAATTACTTCTATTGTCCAAGAATAGGTTGGAACAGTAGCATAACTATAATTTATATCGCCATAACAAAAATTATTTTGAGTACATAAACCATTTATTCCTACAGCTAAACCGCCAAGTCCACCGCTGTCAATTCCAATTAACATTCCTACATCGCCATTAAAAACGGGTCTAACTTGATTGAATTTGTATAAATAATCTGTAGATGATGTCCCAACACCTTCGTAAGGATCTTGATCTGTCCAAATGTAAAACGATTTTAAGGCAACAGTAATTGCATCGTTATTATATAAAGTTTGAACATTATTAAAAACTGATGTCATCCAGTTTGAAGTATCTGTGGTATTGCTACCATTTGAATTAAACAAATCAAAATCGATTTCAAAATACATCGACACACATTTTGCACTCAAAGCGCTTTTGTTATTCGATTTTTCGTTAGCAACTTGCATAGGCAAATCGTCATCTTTAGTCTCACATTGAAAAGCACTAGCTACTTTTAAATTTTCGTCTGCATAAATTATATAATCTGTTACATTACTTTTTTTGGCTAATTTTCCTACAACCAAATTGGACAATTCATCATTTGAAATAATACCGTTGCATTCGTTTTTAAAAAAATTGAAACTAACAACAGATGTGTAATCGCCTTTAACAATTCCTCGATAATATACTCCTCTTTGGTATGGAATATTTGTTTTTTTATTTGTATTTATCTGAAAATCGTCCGAAAAAATTTCTACTTTATACAAATCTACAATCACATTTTTATGGTTGTAAGGAACTGTAATTTCGATATTTTGGTATTTATTTAAAACAATATCATTTACAGACTGTAAATTTATTGTTGCCATAGTAGCATTAGAAACCACTTTATTTATAGTCGCATCAGTATTAGTCGAGATTGTATTTAAAACTGTGAACGATTTGAATATAGCTCTGTTTTTTTCTAAATCTTGGATATTTTTCGCAACCTGATTTTGTGCAAATAAAAACACAAAGCTAAACAATGAGGCAATTGTTAGAATCTTTTTCATAGTATAAAATGTGAAATTTAAGGTAAAGTTAATAAAAAGGATTTTGATTTACTAAAAAATTAAAACTACAGGAATTTAAATACTTAAAAATAATAAAAAGCATCCGTAATATGCTCAATATTAAAAATTTTTCCTTCTTTACTAATTGCAATAATATCAAAACGAATTTCACAATCTAAGTTTTTTTGAATTATATATTCATTTGTCGCCTTAACTAAAAGTTTAATTTTACTTGGTTTTACAAAATCTTGAGGCAAACCAAAATCAACAGAAGAGCGAGTTTTAACCTCAACTACAACTAGAGTATTGTCTTTTTTTGCAAAAATATCAACTTCTGCTTTCTGAAATATCCAATTAGTTTCTAGAATTTGATACCCATTTTTTTGAAGATAATCTACAGAAATTTCTTCGCCTAGTTTTCCTAAATCGTTGTGTTCTGCCATGGGCTATTTTAAGGTATCTTTTACCATAGTTAAAGTGGTTTTTACAGGTAATTTACATAACGGTATTTCAAGTTTTTCGCTTGGTTTTATTTTCTGTTTTATAACAACCGCATCAGTTAAAACAAATGGTGTAGCAATCATCCAATCACGTCTTTTTGTCATTGAAAATATTGGATTTGTCATCAAATCAAACGAACTTTCTACTAAATTCAGATCTAAAGGCATCTCGACTGCGCTCGATGTGACAAAAAACTCCAAAGTTAAAGGAATGTTGTCAACAACATAATAGCTCAAAAGTTTAGTTGTATTTTTGGTAATGATATTACTTTTCAAATCAATAGATTTTACGCCGTTGGCTTTCAGATTATTAATTTTAGTGTTACTAAAAATATCATATCGATTGACTTTTCGATTTGGAGAAATCACAATTTTCAAATAGCGTTGGTTTCCAATAATTGAATCTTTCACAAATTCAATAGTTGGTTTTGTAATATTTTTTAAAGGTGCATCATTCATAAAAGTAAATTCTGAACCGTATTTACTATATAATTTATCAGTATTTAAAATTTTTGCATTTTTTGGTTTTTCGCCCAAATAACCTTTTGTCCATTCGTCTAAATTAGTGTCATAAGTTGCCCAGTATGCTTTGTTGGTATCAGCATTTAAAACATAATCTAAGCTATTTGGCTTTGCTTTTCCATAAACATAACCTGATGATTGGTGCGCTTTTACAAAAAATCCGATAGCTAACAGAAAGAATAATGTTGCCCAAAGTTTCTTTTGTGTAAACGAACCAAAAATTGG
>JANXVF010000035.1 GCA_025351785.1 Flavobacterium sp. | reverse complement strand
GCTGTTGTGTTACCATCAAATACTTTATTAGCAGCAGAAGCACCAGCAATGGTCAAAGCCTTTGCCGTAATGTTTGCTGTTAAACCAGTAGGTTGTACCAACGAATAATTTGAACTATCTGCACCTACCAAAGTTGAAGTTGAAGTTACAGTCAATCCCGTTCCTACAGAAAATGAACTGAAAGAGGCATTTGCATTTAAAGTGGTATCATCTGGTGCAATTACGCCTGTCAAGGTTCCGTTTAGAGTTGCATTTGTAGTTCCATCATACACTTTATTAGAGGCTGATGCACCCGCAACGCTTATGCTTTTAGCAGTTATAGTAGCTGTTAAGCCCGTAGGTTGTGTTAAGGTATAGCTTGTTGCATTTGTACCTGAAAAAGTTAGAGCAGTTGTAACCGCTTTAGTTCCTACAAGAAAATCAGAAAATGTTCCACCACCAGAAATGGTAATTGCATCACCATTTACAGTTCCTGATGCTGTAGCTCCGGTTATGGTAGCCGTTACAGATCGGTCATACACTTTATCAGAAGCTATGGCTCCTGTTACTGTAAGCCCTTTTTTGGTAACCGAACTAGATACTGTGGCTACTGGAGCAGCAGGTGCCGTTCCAGAATTGTTTGATATTGAACCCGAATAGGTACCAAAAACTGTTGTTGCTGCTAAACGAACATATATAGTTTTGCTTGAAACAGTACCACCTGACTGCGTTACAATTTGTGAAGTAGCAAATCCTGATGTGGCTGCTGTTTGAGAAACCTCAAATCCTGCTGGAGGAGTTACCGTAATATCTGTAGTTAAATTTGAACCCGAAAGGGTATAACTAGTTGTTGATGAAGCTGTACCATATACTGTGCTTAGCCCAGCTAAAGTTCCTGAAACACTCACCAAAGGTGTTGTAGCGCATGAAGTTAGTGGCGCATCGGCACTTGCAATAGTTATTCCTGTAGTTACTCCAGTGGTTGGGTTTACAGTACTAATATTTCCTGTAGGCCAAATTCCATCCGAATCTATTGCGCAACCTAAAAGTGTGTTGGTAAGTGAACGTTGTTCTATACGTCTAACTCCATTTGCATTAACGTTTGGGATAATAGCATTCCAAGTACTTGCTGTGGTAGAATATGCTGCAGGCACTGATGCTATAGCTGCTCCGATACTTTCTATAAAACTTACAGTCAAAGGTCGTCCTGTTGCTCCTACATTATCATATAAAACGGAAAAGTTTTTGGCTGTTGCGCTTGAGGTGCTTTTCAAAAATGTACCACTTGTAGCCGAAGATGTAGTTCCGAAAGCTAAAACAGTAATACTAAGATCTAAGGCTCTTCTAGAAAGTAATGCTCCTGTATTACTACCAATAGTAATAGACGGATATACTAAATTACCTGCTGTAAAACGAGCATTACCTGTATTTACAAAAGCAAACCATCCTGTATAATTTCCTGAGGCATCTGAGGTAAAAGTTTCATAAGCTCCCACTGTGGTTAAGGATGGTGTTGAAGTTGCAGTATAGGTAGTGCCTGTAGCACTTATCAACTCGGGATTCCCTGCGCCACTATTTGTGGTTCCAAAATCGACAGTTCCACCTCCTGCGGTAGAGTTTGTCGCTCCTTGAACATAGTATCTATAAGAAGTTGAAGCGGTTAAACCCGAAACTGTGGCTCTAAAAACAACTGGCATTCTTGAAGAAGTTCCCGAAGCCATATATTGTGGCACAACAACTCCTGTAAATCCCGACTGTGTCAAGTTTTGAGCCCATCCTAGATTTCCGATTACCAAGAAAAATAATGGTAATAAAACATTTTTAATCTTCCCTTGGAATAAGGTCGAAAATAAATTCGAAAAATTCCTTTGGCTGTTTTCTGTCGTTCCTCGGGAGGTACGTAGCGAAAACACACTGCCTGCGTTTAGTAAAATTGATTTCATTAAAAATAGAATTATATGTTAATTTTGAATATCAAAAATAGGAACTCTCCCTGTAATTTCAAGAATTGAAAGTTATGAATATGTTAACAAAATGGTGCCTTGTACTTTAACGATTAATTGAGTATTTCGTCGTAAAAACGCATGAAAAAATACAATCATTTTACATAATTTCAACAAAAAAATGTAAGAAGATTTCTAATTTTAATTTGTGCTATTCGTTTGTTTAAACCAAAATAAAGCATTCTTAAGTAGTAATGTGAACGGTAGCCACGTACCAAAAAAAATCTCCAAGGGTTAGCTTGAAGATTTACTGTAAGAAATGTTATTTGAATTTATGCCTGACCAGCCGGACCAAAGTTTAAAGGTATGTGCGGTTGCTCTGAATCTTTAATCTCACCATGAGCCGTTTCAAATCGACCAATGTTTTCTGCAATCGCTTTAAGCAATCGCTTGGCATGTTGTGGTGTTAAAATAATTCTAGACTTCACTTTTGATTTAGGAACTCCCGGCATTATTGTAACAAAATCTAAAACAAATTCAGATGGAGAATGGTTGATGATAGCCAAATTAGAATAAATTCCTTCTGCTGTTTTCTCGTCTAACTCGATATTAATTTGCTGTTGTTGTTGATTATTATTATCACTCATACAATTGATTTTAATAATTAAACCCTTCAGTTACGAAGGGTTTAATTTGAATTAATAAATATATTCTTCTTTGTTTGCCATCATTTCGTTGTAATCGTCTTTCGACCCTACTATGATGTCGTCATAATCGCGCATCCCGGTTCCTGCAGGAATTCGGTGTCCTACAATTACATTTTCCTTCAATCCTTCTAGTGTATCTACTTTACCTGCTACTGCAGCCTCGTTTAATACTTTTGTAGTTTCTTGGAACGATGCAGCCGATATAAATGATTTGGTTTGCAACGATGCTCTTGTAATTCCTTGTAATACAGGAGTTGCAGTAGCCGTAATCACATCACGAGCCACAACTAAATTCTTATCGTTTCGCTTCAATAACGAGTTTTCGTCTCTCAATTCGCGTGGCGATACAATTTGTCCTGCTTTTAAAGCCGCAGAATCTCCTGAATCTTCAACTACTTTCATTCCGTACAATTTATCATTATCACGAATAAAATCGCTAGTGTGACATAATTGTTCTTCTAAAAATAGAGTATCTCCCGGATCTTCAATTCTTACTTTTCGCATCATTTGACGTATCACAACTTCAAAGTGTTTGTCATTAATTTTTACACCTTGCAAACGATATACCTCTTGAATTTCGTTAACCAAATACTGTTGCACAGCAGATGGTCCTTGAATTCTTAAAATATCATCTGGCGTAATGGCTCCATCAGACAAAGGAACTCCAGCTCTAACAAAGTCATTTTCTTGAACAAGAATTTGGCTTGATAGTTTTACTAAATATTTCTTAATCTCACCAAATTTTGATTCGATGATAATTTCACGATTACCTCTTTTTATTTTTCCGAATGAAACCACACCATCAATTTCTGATACTACTGCTGGATTCGAAGGATTACGAGCTTCTAAAAGTTCTGTAATTCTTGGCAAACCTCCTGTAATATCTCCAGATTTTGATGAACGACGCGGAATTTTTACAAGAATTTTTCCTGCCTTAATTTTCTCACCATCTTCTACCATAAGGTGTGCTCCTACTGGTAAATTGTAAGAACGAATTAATTCACCATCTTTACCATAAACCAATAAAGTTGGGATTAATTTTTTATTTCTACCTTCTGAAATTACTTTTTCTTGGAAACCAGTTTGCTCATCAATTTCGACCATAAACGATTGTCCTTGCTCTAAATCTTCGTAAGCAATCTTACCCGTAAACTCAGAAACAATTACTCCGTTATACGGATCCCACTTACAGATTAGTCCACCTTTTTCGATAACATCTCCATCTTTAACAAAAATACTTGAACCATAAGGAATATTATTGGTACTCATTAAAATTCCAGTTTTAACGTCAATAAGTTTCAATTCGGTCGAACGAGAAACTACAATGTCAACGTTATTACCGTCGCCATCTTCGCCTTTTACTGTTTTTAAATCTTCTATTTCTAGTTTACCTGGGAAACGAGCGACTATGCTTGACTCTTCAGATATTCCACCCGCAACTCCACCTACGTGGAAAGTACGAAGCGTTAACTGAGTTCCAGGCTCACCGATAGACTGTGCAGCAATAACACCAACAGCTTCTCCTTTTTGAGTCATTTTTCCAGTAGCAAGATTACGACCGTAACATTTTGCACAAATTCCTTTTTTAGCTTCACAAACTAATGGCGAACGAACCTCAACTTTTTCGATAGGAGATTCTTCGATTATTTTTACGATAGCTTCGGTAATTTGTTCACCTGCTCCGATTATTACTTCAGAGTTGAACGGATTTATTACATCTTGCAAAGCAACACGTCCTAAAATTCGTTCTCCTAATGTTTCTACTATTTCTTCGTTTTTCTTTAAAGCCGAAACTTCAATGCCACGAAGGGTACCACAATCTACCGAGTTCACAATAACATCTTGCGATACATCATGTAATCGTCGAGTAAGATAACCCGCATCGGCAGTTTTCAAAGCTGTATCTGCTAATCCTTTTCGAGCTCCGTGGGTAGAAATAAAGTATTCTAAAATTGATAATCCTTCTTTAAAGTTAGAAAGAATTGGATTCTCGATAATTTCACCACCACCAGCAGTCGATTTTTTAGGTTTAGCCATCAATCCACGCATACCTGTTAACTGACGAATTTGCTCTTTCGATCCACGCGCCCCAGAGTCAAGCATCATATATACCGAATTAAAACCTTGTTGGTCTTCTCTAATATTTTTCATTGCTAACTCAGTCAGTTGTGCATTGGCAGAAGTCCAAATGTCAATTACTTGATTGTAACGTTCGTTATTAGTAATTAATCCCATGTTATAGTTGGCAGAAATTCCTTCTACTTGTACTCTAGCATCGGCTATTAATTGTGTTTTTTGTTCTGGTATTTTAATATCTCCTAATGAAAATGATAATCCACCTTTGAAGGCAAATTTATATCCCATATCTTTAATATCATCAAGGAAAGCAGCCGTCGTTGGAACATTGGTTACTGAAAGTATTTTTCCAATAATATCACGTAACGATTTTTTTGTCAATACCTCATTGATATATCCTGCAGCTTCTGGCACAACTTCGTTAAATAAAACTCTACCAGCAGTTGTTGTAATAATTTTATAAACTAATTCTCCTGCTTCATTAAAATCTTTAGTTCTGATTCTAACTCTAGCATTTAATTCGAGGCAACCTTCGTTTAAAGCAATATTAACCTCTTCAGCTGAATAGAATGTTAAACCTTCACCTAAAATTTTCATTTCGGGAGTAGTTAAACGTTCTTTAGTCATGTAGTATAATCCCAATACCATGTCTTGAGAAGGTACAGTTACTGGAGCACCATTTGCCGGATTCAAGATATTGTGAGAAGCCAACATTAACAATTGCGCTTCAAGAATAGCTTCTGGTCCTAGTGGTAAATGAACTGCCATCTGGTCACCATCAAAATCGGCATTAAATGCTGTACATACTAATGGGTGCAGTTGAATTGCTTTCCCTTCAATTAATTTTGGTTGGAATGCTTGAATACCAAGTCTGTGTAAGGTAGGAGCACGGTTTAATAATACTGGGTGACCTTTAATTACATTTTCTAGAATATCCCAAACAACTGGTTCTTTTTTGTCTATTATTTTCTTTGCCGACTTTACAGTTTTAACAATTCCTCTTTCGATTAGTTTTCGAATAACGAATGGTTTGTATAATTCGGCTGCCATATCTTTTGGCAAACCACATTCAAACAATTTCATTTCTGGTCCAACAACAATTACCGAACGCGCAGAATAATCAACACGTTTTCCTAATAAGTTTTGACGGAAACGACCTTGTTTTCCTTTTAATGAGTCAGATAACGATTTTAATGGTCTGTTTGATTCTGTTTTTACAGCAGAAGCTTTACGCGTGTTGTCAAATAATGAATCTACAGATTCTTGCAACATACGTTTTTCATTTCTTAAGATAACTTCTGGAGCTTTAATCTCCATCAATCTTTTTAAACGGTTATTTCTGATGATAACTCTACGGTACAAATCGTTCAAATCGGAAGTTGCAAAACGACCACCATCTAGTGGTACTAACGGACGCAATTCTGGCGGAATAACTGGTACTACTTTCATTATCATCCATTCTGGACGATTTTCTCTATTTAAGTTAGAATCACGGAATGACTCTACAACTTGTAATCTTTTTAACGCTTCTGTTTTTCTTTGCTTAGACGTTTCATTATTTGCACTGTGTCTCAAAGAGTAAGAAAGTGCATCTAAATCGGTACGAGCTAATAAATCCATAATACACTCAGCTCCCATTTTGGCAACAAATTTATTAGGATCAAAATCATCAAGATATTGATTGTCTGCAGGAAGTGTATCTAAAATATTTAAATATTCTTCTTCGGTCAAAAAGTCTAATCTTTGAACAGATTCACCTTCAGATGTTTTGGCGATTCCGGCTTGAATAACTACATATCTTTCGTAGTAGATAATCATGTCTAATTTCTTAGAGGGTAAGCCAAGAATGTAACCAATTTTGTTAGGAAGCGAACGGAAATACCAAATGTGAGCAATTGGCACCACAAGATTGATGTGTCCTACTCTATCACGACGTACTTTTTTCTCGGTAACTTCTACACCACAACGGTCACAAACGATTCCTTTGTAGCGTATTCTTTTATATTTTCCACAAGCACATTCAAAATCTTTTACGGGTCCGAAAATTCGTTCGCAAAAAAGACCATCACGTTCTGGCTTGTGAGTTCTGTAATTAATGGTTTCTGGTTTTAAAACCTCACCTCTTGATTCAGCTAAGATTGATTCTGGCGAAGCCAAACCAATAGAGATTTTTTCAAATCGCTTAGGTGCTGTACCTTTATTGTTGTCTCTATTATTATAATTTCTGTTATTCGTCATAGTTTTTACTATTGATTTATCTGCAATTAAAAAATTGATTCTGGCTTTAGTCTAAAGTCAAATGTCATAAAGTTTATAAAGTCATACATGACTTTGGATTTTCGACTTTCAAACTTTTGACTTAAACACTACCTCGGGTTACTTCTCTAAACCTCAAAACTATATTTGAAGTGCTAGTTATAAAATGAAATTATTTTATAAAAAATCGGAACGGTTTACGGGTCTTAAATCTTTAAAAACTTACTATTTGTCAAAGGTCAAAGGTCGAAAGTCCTTTCAGACTTTCGACTTTCGTCTTTTGACTTAATTTATTCTTCTAATCTGATGTCTAATCCTAAACCTTTCAATTCGTGCATCAATACGTTGAATGATTCTGGTAATCCTGGTTCTGGCATCGATTCTCCTTTAACAATAGCTTCATACGTTTTAGCTCTTCCGATAACGTCATCTGATTTTACTGTTAAAATTTCACGCAAGGTGCTCGATGCTCCATAAGCTTCGAGTGCCCAAACTTCCATCTCCCCAAAACGTTGACCTCCAAATTGAGCTTTACCTCCAAGTGGTTGTTGCGTAATAAGTGAGTATGGTCCAATTGAACGTGCGTGCATTTTGTCGTCAACCATGTGACCCAGTTTCAACATGTAGATAATACCTACGGTTGCAGCCTGGTGAAAACGCTCTCCTGTACCACCATCATATAAATAGGTGTGACCAAAACGTGGAATTCCTGCTTCATCAGTAAAGCCATTTATTTGATCTAAAGTAGCACCATCAAAAATTGGTGTTGCAAACTTTTTACCTAATTTTTGACCTGCCCAACCCAATACAGTTTCATAAATCTGTCCGATGTTCATACGAGAAGGTACACCTAACGGATTCAAAACGATATCAACTGGTGTTCCATCTTCAAGGAAAGGCATATCTTCATGACGAACGATTCGAGCCACAATACCTTTGTTACCGTGACGTCCTGCCATTTTATCACCTACTTTTAACTTACGTTTTTTAGCGATGTATACTTTAGCCAATTTCAAAATTCCCGCTGGTAATTCATCTCCAACGGTAATGGTGAATTTTTCTCTACGCAAGGCACCTTGTAAATCGTTTAATTTGATTTTATAGTTGTGGATTAAATCGTTTACCATACGATTCGTTTCATCATCAGAAACCCATTGTCCTTTTGTTAAATGAGCAAAATCTTCAACCGCAAACAACATTTTTTGAGTATATTTTTTACCTTTTGGCAATACTTCTTCACCCAAATCGTTCATAACACCTTGCGATGTTTTTCCGTTTACGATTACAAATAATTTGTCTACTAGTTTGTCTTTTAATTCAACAAATTTAGTTTCAAATTCTAGCTCTAGGGAACCTAGTGCATCTTTATCTTGTGTTCTTTTGCGTTTATCTTTTACTGCACGAGCAAATAATTTTTTATCCAAAACAACACCATGTAATGAAGGAGATGCTTTTAATGAAGCATCTTTTACGTCACCCGCTTTGTCTCCAAAGATTGCTCTTAAAAGTTTTTCTTCTGGAGTTGGATCTGACTCTCCTTTTGGAGTAATTTTACCAATAAGAATATCGCCAGGTTTTACTTCGGCACCAATTCTAATCATTCCGTTTTCATCTAAATCTTTAGTAGCTTCTTCAGAAACGTTAGGAATATCATTAGTTAATTCTTCGTTACCTAGTTTGGTATCTCTTACTTCTAATGAATAGTCGTCAACGTGGATTGATGTAAAAATATCATCGCGAACTACTTTTTCAGAAATTACGATAGCATCCTCGAAGTTATACCCTTTCCAAGGCATAAAAGCAACTTTTAGGTTTCTACCAATTGCTAATTCTCCGTTTTGAGTAGCATATCCTTCACAAAGTACTTGACCACTCTGAACTCTGTCACCTTTTCTTACGATAGGTTTTAGGTTAATAGAAGTACTTTGATTGGTTTTTCTGAATTTGATTAATTGGTATGTTTTTTCATCTGGTTCAAAACTTACCATTCGTTCTTCTTCGGTTCTATCATATTTGATAGTAATCATATTGGCATCTACATATTCTACAACACCTTCGCCTTCTGCATTTATCAACACTCTAGAATCTGACGCAACTTGTCGTTCTAATCCTGTTCCTACAATAGGAGCTTCTGGACGTAATAATGGTACGGCTTGACGCATCATGTTTGATCCCATCAACGCTCTATTCGCATCATCATGTTCTAAGAAAGGAATTAATGAAGCAGAAATCGATGCAATTTGATTAGGTGCTACGTCTGTATAATGTACCTGATTAGGATCTACAACAGGGAAATCACCCTCTTCACGAGCAATTACTTTATCGGCTGTAATATTACCTTTGGCATCCATCTCGATGTTTGCTTGGGCAATCAGTTTTCCTTCTTCTTCTTCGGCACTTAAATAAATTGGTTCAGAAATTAAATCAACTTGTCCGTTTGTTACTTTTCGGTATGGTGTTTCAATGAATCCCATTCCGTTTACTTTAGCATAAACACCAAGTGACGAAATCAATCCAATATTTGGTCCCTCGGGAGTTTCAATTGGACATAATCTACCGTAGTGAGTATAGTGAACATCACGTACTTCAAATCCTGCTCTTTCTCTAGAAAGTCCACCTGGTCCTAGTGCAGATAATCTTCTTTTGTGGGTTATCTCGGCTAAAGGATTGGTTTGATCCATAAATTGAGATAACTGGTTGGTTCCAAAGAATGAGTTGATTACAGATGATAATGTTTTAGCATTAATCAAATCGATTGGTGTAAACACTTCGTTATCTCTAACGTTCATTCTCTCACGAATAGTTCTCGCCATACGAGCTAAACCAACACCAAATTGTTGCGATAATTGTTCGCCAACAGTTCGTACACGACGGTTAGACAAGTGATCTATATCGTCAATCTCTGCTTTAGAGTTAATCAATTCGATCAAATATTTAACGATTGTGATGATATCTTCTTTGGTAAGAACTTGCTTTTCCGTTGGAATATCTAAACCTAATTTTTTATTCATTCTATAACGACCTACCTCACCTAAATTGTAACGTTGGTCTGAAAAGAATAATTTATCAATAATGCCTCTTGCCGTTTCTTCATCAGGCGGTTCAGCATTACGCAATTGTCTATAAATGTGTTCAACAGCTTCTTTTTCAGAATTTGTTGGATCTTTTTGTAATGTGTTATGGATAATAGCATAATCAGCTTGATTACTATCTTCTTTGTGCAATAAAATAACTTTTACATCAGCTTCCAAAATTTCTTCGACATTATCTTTGTCTAAAATTGTATCACGATCTAAAATAATTTCGTTACGCTCGATAGAAACAACCTCGCCAGTATCTTCGTCGACAAAATCCTCATGCCAAGTATTCAAAACACGAGCAGCAAGTTTTCGTCCAATATATTTTTTCAATCCTGTTTTTGATACTTTTATTTCTTCAGCAAGGTCAAAAATTTCAAGAATATCCTTGTCTCTTTCAAAACCTATTGCTCTAAATAAAGTGGTAACCGGAAGTTTTTTCTTTCTATCAATGTATGCATACATGACATTATTAATATCTGTAGCAAATTCTATCCAAGAACCTTTAAAGGGAATTACTCTTGCAGAATATAATTTGGTTCCGTTTGCGTGAAACGATTGACCAAAAAATACTCCAGGAGAACGGTGTAATTGAGAAACTACAACGCGTTCGGCCCCGTTAATTACAAAGGTTCCGCTGGGAGTCATGTAAGGTATTGTACCTAAATATACATCTTGAACTATAGTTTCAAAATCCTCATGTTCAGGATCTGTACAATACAATTTAAGACGTGCTTTTAGAGGCACACTGTAGGTTAATCCTCGTTCAATACACTCTTGTATGGTGTATCTTGGCGGGTCAACAAAGTAATCTAAAAATTCTAATACAAAGTTGTTCCTTGTATCTGTAATTGGAAAATTTTCCATGAAGGTGTTATACAACCCTTCGTCGCCTCTTTCGTCAGATTTCGTTTCTAATTGAAAGAAATCTTTAAACGATTTAACCTGAACATCCAAAAAATCTGGATAGTTAGGAATGTTTTTTGTAGAGGCAAAATTTAATCTTTCAGTCTGATTTGTTATCATCAATGGAGAAAATTTTGATTTAAAAAAATAAATTTTGTGTTTAAACAATTTTATTTATAAAACAATTTATACTTTCTTTTTTAATCGATACATCTTTAAAAATAATATAAGATTGGCTATTATTTTCTTTCATCGTACTGATATAAAAATACTTTCGTATTTAATATTTTATAATAAAAATTAATATAATTTTATTATACGAAAAATGGTTTAGGTCAATGAGCGATTAAACTCATGACCTAAACCTTGATCTAAAACTATCATTGAATTATTTTAATTCAACTACAGCTCCAGCTTCTTCTAATGATTTTTTCAAACCTTCAGCTTCAGCTTTTGTGATTCCTTCTTTAATATTTGCTGGAGCACCGTCTACCATATCTTTAGCTTCTTTAAGACCTAAACCAGTTAATTCTTTTACCGCTTTAACAACTGCTAATTTAGATGGTCCAGCTTCTTTAAGAACTACTGTAAATTCAGTTTGTTCTTCAACAACTGCTTCTCCGCCACCAGCTGCAACTACTACAGCTGCCGCAGCAGGCTCGATTCCGTACTCATCTTTTAAAATTGTAGCTAAATCATTTACTTCTTTAACTGTAAGGTTTACTAATTGTTCTGCGAATTGTTTCAAATCTGCCATTTTTTCTATCGTTTAAATTGATTTGTAATTTGTTTTTTTATTCTGTGCTTTTTTTTAATTTAAGTTATGGTTAAACTTAAATTATTCTGCATTTTCAAATTGATTCAAAAGGGCAGAAATTACTCTCTGTGCAGGAGATTGAAGTAATCCTATGATTTCTCCAATAACTTCTTCTTTCGATTTCAATGAGGCTAAACTGTCTAAAAGATCATCTCCAATATATATTTCACCATTGATATAAGCCCCTTTAAATTGCGGTTTTTCAGATTTTTTTCTGAAATCTTTAATAATTTTTGCTGGGGCATTTGCTACATCAGCAATAAATATTGAAGAATTTCCTTTTAAAACCGATGCTAAATCTCCATAATCTTTTGTAGAAGCTTCCATTGCTTTTTCTAGCAATGTATTTTTTACAACTTCAAGTTTTATCCCTGCTTTAAAACAAGCTCTTCTTAAATTTGATGTTACTTCTGCATTTAATCCTGAGGTATCTGCTATGTATACTATATTGCTATCGGCCAACTTTGCAGTTAAATCTTTTATCGCGATTGATTTTTCTTCTTTTGTCATAATAAAATTTGTTTAACCACCAATTATACTGCTTTAGGATCTAGAGCAATACCAGGACTCATTGTACTTGACAAATAAATAGATTTGATATAAGTACCTTTCGCCGCTGTTGGTTTAAGTTTAAGTAATGTTTGAATAATTTCTTGTGCATTATCAACAATTTTGTCAGCATCAAAAGATACTCTTCCAATTCCTGCATGCACGATACCTGTTTTATCAACTTTAAAGTCAATTTTACCAGCTTTTACCTCAGCTACTGCCTTACCAATTTCCATAGTTACAGTACCCGTTTTTGGATTAGGCATTAATCCTCTTGGTCCTAAAATACGACCTAACGGACCTAATTTACCCATAATAGAAGGCATTGTGATGATTACATCAACATCTGTCCAGCCGTCTTTTATTTTTTGAAGGTAGTCATCCAAACCCACATAATCTGCTCCAGCAGCTTTAGCTTCGGCTTCTTTATCTGGAGTTACTAAAGCTAATACTTTTGTATCTTTTCCAGTTCCGTGAGGTAAAGTAACTACACCTCTTACCATTTGATTTGCTTTTCTTGGATCTACTCCAAGTTTAACTGCAATATCTACAGATTCGTCAAATTTAGCAGATGCAACTACTTTCAATAAAGACGATGCGTCCTTAAGTGAGTATAGCTTATTCTTTTCAATTTTTGAAGCAGCTTCTTTTTGTTTTTTTGTCAACTTTGCCATAACAACTATTGTTTTAATGGAGAATCTCCGGTTACAGTTATTCCCATTGATCTAGCTGTTCCTGCGATCATGCTTAAGGCTGCCTCAAGTGTAAATGCATTCAAATCGACCATCTTATCTTCAGCAATAGCTTTAATTTGATCCCAAGTAACAGATGCTACTTTTTTTCTATTAGGCTCTCCTGAACCAGATTTTAATTTGGCAGCATCCAATAATTGAATTGCAGCAGGTGGAGTTTTTACGACAAAATCGAACGATTTATCTTTATACACTGTTATTTGAACAGGTAAAACTTTGCCGGGTTGATCTTGGGTTCGAGCATTAAATTGCTTACAGAACTCCATAATATTAACTCCAGCAGCTCCCAAAGCAGGTCCAACCGGTGGCGACGGGTTCGCAGCACCTCCCTTAACTTGTAGTTTAACTACTTTACTAATTTCTTTAGCCATTTCTTAAAATTTTTACATCTCTCAATTGGAAGCGATTGATGTGGTTTAATATGTGTGTAACAAAAATTATACTTTTTCAACTTGCATAAAACTCAATTCAAGTGGTGTTTTTCGTCCAAAAATTTTAACCATCACTTCCAATTTACGCTTTTCTTCATTAATTTTTTCGATTGTACCGTTAAACCCATTAAATGGGCCATCTATTACTTTTACGGTTTCATCAATTTTGAATGGGATTGATTGGGTATCGGTGTTAACCGCTAGCTCATCTACTTTGCCTAACATTCTATTTACTTCGGACATTCTCAAAGGTACTGGCTCTCCTCCTTTAACTTCACCTAAAAAACCTATTACGCTTGTAATTGATTTAATTATGTGTGGAATTTCTCCTGCTAAGTTTGCTTCGATCATTACATAACCAGGAAAATAGACTTTGTCTTTTGCTATTTTCTTTCCGTCACGAATTTGAACAACTTTTTCAGTTGGCACTAAAACTTGTGATACAAAATCACTCATTCCAAGTCTGTTAATTTCAGTTTCAATATAGGATTTGACCTTATTTTCCTGACCACTAACAGCTCTTACTACATACCATTTTTTTATACTAATATCAGCCATCTTTAAATTATTATCCTTTAATCCATTTAAAAAAACCAGCAATTGACTTAGCAAAAACTTCATCAACTCCCCAAGTAGCCAAAGCAAATACAATAGAAAAAACTGCAACAACAATTGTCAACCTTTGTACTTCAGACCATTCTGGCCAAGTTACATTTGATTTCAACTCTTCAAATGCTTCCGAAAAATAATTTAAAACTTTTGACATAATATAATATTTTTTTTGCACGGGCGGAGGGATTCGAACCCCCATCAACGGTTTTGGAGACCGCTATTCTACCCTTGAACTACGCCCGTATTATAAAACCAGTCTGGTTGTAAACAACGAGACTGGTTACTTATTAATTATTTATTAAAATTACTCTACTATTTCAGTAACTTGACCTGCACCTACTGTTCTACCACCTTCACGGATAGCAAAACGCAAACCTACGTTCATAGCGATTGGGCTTAATAAAGAAACATTAATTGTTAAGTTATCACCTGGCATTACCATTTCAACTCCTGCTGGAAGTGTAATTACACCAGTAACATCAGTAGTACGAACATAAAATTGTGGGCGATAATTATTGTGAAATGGAGTGTGACGTCCACCCTCTTCTTTTTTCAAGATGTAAACTTCAGCTTTAAAAGTAGCATGTGGTTTAACAGATCCTGGCTTGATAATAACCATACCTCTTTTAATATCAGCTTTATCAATACCTCTTAACAATAAACCTACATTGTCTCCAGCTTCACCTCTATCTAGTATTTTACGGAACATTTCAACTCCAGTAATTGTTGAAGTTAATTTTTCAGCACCCATACCAATAATTTCTACTGGATCTCCTGTATTTGCTATTCCTGTTTCGATACGTCCTGTAGCAACAGTTCCACGACCAGTAATTGTAAATGAATCTTCAACGGGCATCAAGAAAGGTTTTGCTATATCTCGAACTGGCTCTTCGATCCAAGAATCTACTGCAGCCATTAATTCAATAATTTTTGGTACCCAAGCAGGATCACTGTTTAATCCTCCTAAAGCTGATCCTTGAACAACTGGTCCATTATCGCCATCATACTCGTAGAAAGATAACAAATCTCTGATTTCCATTTCTACAAGCTCTAAAAGCTCAGCATCGTCAACCATATCAACTTTGTTCATAAACACAACCATTCTAGGAATCCCTACTTGGCGACCTAAAAGAATGTGCTCGCGCGTTTGTGGCATTGGACCATCTGTAGCGGCTACAACAAGAATAGCACCATCCATTTGGGCTGCACCTGTAACCATGTTTTTTACGTAATCCGCGTGACCTGGACAGTCAACGTGAGCGTAATGACGGTTTGCTGTTTCATATTCTACGTGAGACGTATTTATTGTAATACCTCTTTCTTTTTCTTCTGGAGCATTGTCAATTTGGTCAAACGATTTTGCTTGACAGTAACCTGCATCAGATAACACTTTAGTTATCGCAGCTGTTAATGTGGTTTTTCCGTGATCTACGTGTCCGATTGTCCCAATATTTAAATGGGGTTTGTTACGGTTAAAGGTTTCTTTTGCCATTTTACTTATTTTTTTACTTATTTATATTTATTAGTATTCAATTTATTATTTTATGCAATTATCTAAATAACTATGAGCCAACTACGGGAATTGAACCCGTGACCTCTTCCTTACCAAGGAAGCACTCTACCCCTGAGCTAAGTCGGCGGGCCTAAACTCAGCTTTCTCAAATAGAGAAAGAGAATGATTGTGGGGAGAGCAGGATTCGAACCTGCGAAGTTCACACAGCAGATTTACAGTCTGCCCTCGTTGGCCGCTTGAGTATCTCCCCAATTTGAACTTAAAACAAATATTAAAAATGTTTGTAAGTTCAAAGATTTCATAATTTCAATGATACCTATAATAAATAGGTAATTTCGACTCCAATTAAAGACAGAAAGTTTTAAAAAAACTTTTCAAAACCTTTAAATAACTGAGCCGGCGGAGGGACTCGAACCCACGACCTGCTGATTACAAATCAGCTGCTCTAGCCAACTGAGCTACGCTGGCATTATTCAATATAAAAAGTCCGCTATTTCTAACGGACTGCAAATGTAGTTAATTTATTTTTTAATCAAAATATTTTTTTAAAATTTTTATTTTAAATATGAGTTCTTAATTTTTCTTTTCTTTTTAATAAAGATCTTTCTAATGATTCTGCAGCTAATTCTATTGCGGCTTCAAATGTTTTACATTGTTTCTCTACTATAAAATCGTCTCCAGGGACATGAATTTTTATTTCAGCAATTTTATTTTCTTTATCACTAGTTTTTTCAACTTTTAAATAAATATCTGATGAAATAATTTTATCATAATATTTTTCTAATTTTCCCATTCGTTCTTGAGCAAAATCTACTAATTTGGCGTCAACTGCAAAGTTAACAGCGTGAACATTTACCTTCATAATCAAAAATTTTAAATTATTATTTAGTGCTTCTCGTTTTTGTTTCTAGGATGTGCGCCTTGGTAAACTTTTTTTAACTCCGACAAACTACTGCTCGTATAAATTTGAGTTGATGCCAAACTAGAATGTCCTAGTAATTCTTTAACAGAATTTAAAGCTGCACCATTGTTTAACATATGTGTAGCAAAAGTATGTCTTAAAACATGAGGACTTTTTTTAACCTTCTCAGAAACATTACTAAAGTAATGATTTATTAATCGATAAACAAACGAATCATTCAATTTAACTCCTTTTAACATTAAAAAAAAGTAATCAAAATCTTTAATTTGCTGGAGTTGAATTCTTTCTAGAAAATAATTTTGAATTTGGCTAGAAATTATTGGCAAAATGGGTATTACACGTTCTTTATTTCTTTTTCCTAAAACTTTTATTGATTTATTATTGATGTCGATATTCTGAATTTTTAAATTTATTAATTCAGATCTTCTAATACCCGTTGTATAAAATAAATCAATTATTAATTTATCTCTAATCCCTTCAAATCCAACTTCAAATTTTAAATCATCTAACACATTATTTAATTCTTTCTCTGAAAATGGTATTTGTAGGATTTTTGGTGTTTTGAGTGCTTTGTGTTTTAGTAAAGGGCTAGTTTCTATTTGTTTTGTTTTTAGTAAAAATTTGTAAAACGCCTTTAACGAAGCTATTTTTCTGTTTACAGAATTATTGGAGTTGTTTTGGTCAACCATTTGAACAATCCAACTTCTGATGAGGCTGTAATTTACATCTTCTAAAACATCAGTATCAAATTTTTTTTTTATAAAATCTTGAAAAAACACTACGTCGGTAATATAGGCTTTGACTGTATGTAATGAATACTTTTTTTCGAGTTCAAGATAATTTTGAAAAGCTTTAATATTTGACATATATATGTATTAACATTTTACCAATATGAAACAAAAAAAATCGTTAGTAACAAAGTTATAAAACTTTGACTACTAACGATAATTTATATCGAAAATTAATTTCTTAATTTTCTAAACCGTCTTTCATATTTTGAATGTAAGCCGCTTTCTGGATTTTCATCCGATTTGTTACTGAAGGTTTTATGAAGGCTTGACGCGATCTTAACTGACGAACAGTTCCTGTTTTATCAAATTTTCGTTTATAACGCTTCAGCGCTCTATCGATGTTTTCTCCGTCTTTTATTGGTATTATTAACATTTTTGGGACCTCCTTTCTTTAAATTAGATTGCAAAAGTAACTAATTATTTTGGATTATGAATTATTAATTGTGAATTATTATATTCCCAAATAAATGGCTTTTTTTACTAATCCAGCTATATTTTTTACATTTAGCTTAAAAAATATGTTTTTTCGGTGACTTTCGATAGTTCCCTTACTTATTGCTAAAGAATTTGCAATTTCATCAGTTGTATACTCTTCTGTAATTAGTCTGATAATTTCTTTTTCTCTAATTGTTAATATGGATTTTTTAAATTCAAAAGTATTTATATCACTGTTTTTTTTAGAAAAATACTTTTTACCATCTGTTACAATAGTATTTATTGCTTTTATCAGTTCGTCTTTGTTAGTTTCTTTTAGCAAATATCCGTCAATTTCATCAATAGTTTGCAAATTATCAAACATACTTAGCACCATAATTTTAATTTGTGGAAAATCTTTATTAATAATTTTAATAAATTCTAACCCATTCATTTCTGGCATCGAAATATCGGTTATAATTATGTCTGGAATTATATTTGTACTAGAAAGATTTTCTAGGGCTTTTTTGACACTATTTTCTACAAATAATATTTTAAAATTTTTTTGTGCCTTTAAAACCGAAATCATGCCATCTAAAAATATTTGATGGTCATCTACAACTGCAATTGTAATCGTGGTAAGTTTATTCATACGTTGGAATATCGATAATTATTGTTGTTCCTTGGTGTAGCAAACTATCAAATACAATTGTTGCATTAAGACTTATAATTCGTTCTTGTATATTTTTAAACCCAATTCCACCTGATTTTTTGTTAACAAATCCTACTCCGTTATCTTCTAAAATAATATTTAATACTTTTTCGTGCCTTGTAAAACTGAGTAAGACCTTATTTGCGCTGGCGTGTTTGGAAACATTAGTAATTAATTCTTGAATTATTCTGTATAAATTATGTTTTATAAATTCTGACAAATTACTTAGTGAATTTTCTGGAAAAACTACAACATCCAACTCAAATTCATCTCGGCTTTCGTGGTCTATTTTTAATTGATTAACCAAATTTTCTAAATTTTTATCTTTTAAAAAATTAAAACTCAAGTTATGAGAAATTGCCCTTAGCTCGTTAAAAGCCGAACCTATTTGATTGATTACAACTTCAATATTTTCATTTTTTAGCGATGTGTTTTCTTGAGATAATTGCAATTTAATTCCTGCTAATGAGCCGCCAATTCCGTCATGTATTTCTTTTGCCAATCTATTTCGTTCTTGATTTTGACCTTCTAAAACGCCATTTACTCGTTTTATTTCTTTTTCTTGTTCAAGTCTTACTATTTCTTGCTGATGGATTTTTTGCTTTTTTATACTTAAAAGCCGTTGAATTTTGATTCTTTGTCGCAAATAAAAAACAACTGTTAATAATAAAACTAATAAAAATACACCTACAAATATAATTGTTTTTTTCGTATTTTTTTGTATTTGCTTATCTTTTGTTAGTAACGATATTTTGAGATTCTTATTGTTTACCTCATACTTGGTTTGAATTTCGTTAAGTGCTTTATTTTTTTCTATGCTAAAGAGCTTCTCATTTTATTCCCGATATTTTTCTTTGTATGATAATGATTTTTCAAAATCTTTTTTTGATTCATAAAGCTTTGATAATGAGTTATATAAACTTAATTTAATATGCAAATCTACTCCTTTGTCAAAATTATTTTCTGCTTTTAGATAATTTATTTCTGCAAGCGAATATTGTTTTAAATAATAATAATAGTCTCCTAAATTTATGTCAATGTAGTATAATAATGATGCGTCTTTTAATTCATTTTCAATAGCAATAGATTTCTGAATATGATAATATGCCTTTTGGAGTGATTTTTTTGATTTTAATGACATATTCGTTTTACAAATTTCTATGGTAAGCTGTGTCTTCAAATCTTTATTTTTTCTTGCTAAAATTAGTGCCTTACTATAAAAAATATTTGCTTTTGATGGGTTAGAATATATATTTAGGTTAGCAATTGTCATGTAACCGTTTGTTAATTGATTTTCTAGATTGTTCTCGAGTGCGTTTATAATGTTTTGATGATAATATTCTAATGCCTTGACAGTGTCTTTTTGAATTAAAAATACATTTCCTAAATTATTAAGCGCATTTGATTTCATTTTTGCAATATGATGTGCACTGGCAATTTTTAACGCTCCTAAATGCAAAGATATTGCTTTTTGATAGTCGCCTTTATCAACGGCTATAAGCCCTAGCTGATTATAGGCATAACCAAGCATGCGATAATATTTTACTTTTTTTGAGAGTAGTAATGACCGTTCAAAAACATTTTTTGAGCTGTCGCTTTGGTTCGTTTGATAATAATAATATCCCAAATTACATAAAACTTTAGATTGTAGTGAATCACTATTTATATTCTCACTTTTTTTTATTGCTCTTTTCAAAAAAAAATGCGCTTCTGGCGGTTTTGACAAAATAAGCGAATTAAACTTATCAAGATCCCTATCAATATCCTCAATCGCTTGCTGTGATTGAGATTTTTCTATAAAAAAGCATAAAAAAAGTGCTAAAAATAGTGGTTTCATGGGCTAAAAATATACCTGTTTTATGGGATTGTTTGATATACAAATGTAACAGAAATTTGAATAAAAAGTTTCTAACTATTTAAAAATCATTTACCATGAAAAAAATCATTACCCAAGTTGTTGTTATTTTAGTAACAATACTAACCTCATTGGCTCACGAACACATTGGCGGTAATACACCTCCACCAATAAAAAACGGCGGAGGTCCTTTTTTGCCTTACTAAAAGTTAAACTGAATTAAAAATTTAATAAAAATGAAACACATCCGAAAAAAGACCCTGTGGGAAACGCCTGCACAACCCACGCTAATCTAAAATAGCAAGCAAAAAATAATTTTCTAGTAAAATAACCAATATTATTTAAAGATCATTAAATTTACAAAAATGAAAAATATAAAAATATTTTTTAAAACACAACTAGCAGTTGCTTTTGTGTTATTGAGTGCAAGTTTTAGTTTTGCGCAAGTGGTAACAGTACCTTCAAATTGTACTGTGGTAAGTACTAACATAGCTCTAGGCGGCGTTTTGGGAGCTGGCGGAAAAGTTACTTCTGGCGGAGTAGTATCAATGCCTGATGCACTAGAAGTATCGCCATATACAACAAATCAAGGAGGAATTTTCACTTTTAACCAACCTACTGGTGTAACAACGGCTAGTTGGGGTTTAAAAGGCGATCTATCTATTGATATTATTGCTGGTGCAATTTCTGGAGTTGTTGGAAATTATAATAATGCAACACAATCTACAACTGGTTTACAGGCAAAAATTTGGAGTTATAATAAATCGTATCGTCCAAATTCTACAGAAACTGCCAGCCCTAGTTGGGCAAGAAGTAAAGGAAAGATTACTGTTGGATGGAATGTTGGAACTTGTGGAAGCTCTATGACGTTTGATGTATATAAAACGTTTGATAAAACACCAGATATTGTAGGCCCAACTTGTTTAAAACCAAATACAACCTACACTTATTCTGTAGATCGTATTGTGAGCGATAATACTAATGACAATATTGGTTTTGATAGTTATTATTGGAGTGGAATTCCTAACAGTTTACTTACATCTGGTACTTTTTATACCTCTGCAGATAGTAGTTCTATTACTTTTACAACAGGTGCATCAGTAACTCCTTTTACGTTGCAATGTTGTTTTGGTAGAGTAAATCCTAATACAGCAGATGGCGGTATATCAACTGTAACGAATGCCGTTATAGGAACTCATACTACTTGTATTCAGAAATCTCTTATAGTAGCACCAGTGCCACCAAGTTATGTTACTGGATTTGCACCACCTACTTGTGTTGCAACTGGAACTATAGCTGCGCCAGCAACTTTTACCATATCGTATCCTAATGTTATACTCCCACAAGTATATACTTGGACAGCAGCCAACACAGGTTGGGTTGATGGTGTGACGGGTTCTGCAACTACATTTACTCCTGTAGTTAACTATCCTACATCAGGCACAACAACTTTGACTATTAACACTGCTGGTAACAACAACCCTGGTGAATTGACATTGACTATAACTGGATCATGTGATCCAATGATTTTTAAATATCAAATAAATAGAAATATTACCGCACCTTTAGTAATTGTGCCCACAGGAACTACAAGTACAACTAATTGTATTGCTGGTACTTCGTCTGGAAACACCTATACATTAAGCCCTACTACATCCAACAGTATTGTGTGGTCTATAGGGAATTTAACACCTAATACTTTAACTGGTATTTCTCTTCAAAATGCAACTTCATCAACAGTAACAGTAAATACAACTGGAACAGCAACTGGTTCATTTACCCTGTATGCAACATCGGCTAATGCAACTTGTAACAGCACATCGGTATCTACTATTATAAATGTACAACCCGCAGCACCTGTATTTACAGCACCAAATTGCGTGGTTAAAGGTACTACCGTTTCATCTATTTCGGTAACTCCCGCAGGTGGAGCAGGAACTTATTCTTGGACGTATCCTACAGGAGTAACTTGTACAAATTGTACAACCTCAAACCCAACTTTTGTACTTAATAGTGCTGGAACAAACGTAACTTTAACAGCAACAGCAGTAGGCGTAAACAGTTGTAATAGTCCCCCAGTAGGCAGAATGATTAATTACATAGCTGTAGCAACAAATTTTCAGGCAGGATTTCCTGACCAATATCTTGTAAATGGTGCTTGTGGTACTGTAAACTCTTGGGTAGTAGGAACTGGCCCTGTTGGTTCACAGGTTTTTACCACTTATACTGTTACTTCTGGAAATGTAACCATAACTAGTGTTAGTGGAGGTACAAATAACAACCTAGCTATCTCAGGTTCGGGTGGTTTACCAATAACATCTGTATGTGCTAATTTAACTGGCGGAATTACAGTTTGCGCCAGTGCTTTTGGTACATTTACTCAAAAACAAGCTAACAATTCGATAAATCAACCGATAAAAGAAACATTTGATAATATAATTATTACTCCAAATCCAAGTTCGGGTAATTTTAATATTAAAATTAGTGGAGATATTGAAAATGCGAGTGCTGTTTTGACAGATTTTTCTGGAAACGAAATTCAAACTTATTCTTTACAAAAAGGGGATAACAAAATTGAAAAAGACACTTTGAAAAAAGGAACTTATTTTGTTGTTTTAAGAGTTGATGGTAAACAGGAAACAAGACAAATAATAATTAAATAAATTGTAATTAATACCACCTTTGTCAAAGTTTTAAACTTTGACAAAGGTTTTTTTATCATCAAAATCAATCAAGTCGGACAAAATCAAACTTAAAAATATTATCATGAAAAAGAACATACTACTATCAATTTTTACTCTTGCTTCTTTTTTATTTGCTAACGCCCAAAAAGAACTCTGGGGTGTAAATACTGGAGAAGAATATAGTATTGGTTATTATGGTAATATTACCAAATACGACATTAATGGTGAAAATCCCGTAATCATGCACGAGTTCGATTCCATAAATGGCTACAGACCAAAAGGCAGGTTATTTCTTGCCAGTAATGGGAAACTATATGGAACAACATTAAATGGCGGAAATACAAGCCCCTTGGGTTCCAATACAACAGCTGGAGTTTTATTTGAATATGATTTAATATTAAACAAATATCGTGTTGTTAAATATTTTGATTATAATCCTATAGAACTCGCTAACCTAAATAGTTTTGCTACAAATCCACAAATAGGTGTATTAGAACCAATAATTGGACAATTGTATGGAGCAACACTGAATAGAGTTTATAAATATGACACTACAACTGAAAATACTACTTTTTCCAACGCATTACCTGATAACCTTCTTAATATTACTAGCGAATTTATTAAAGCATCTGATGGAAACTTATACAGCACAGCGGGTTATGCAATTTGTCCAACTTTTCCTTCCTCATCACTTTGGAATGGTTGCATCATTAAATTTAATACTACTACAAACAATTTAAGTATAGCTCACGTTTTAAGCTGTGATACAGGTCTTGAAGGCAATTATCCTAATGGTATTATTGAAATAAACCCAGGATTACTTTTGGGAACAACTAGGAGTGGTGGGGTTCATGTTCAACAATTTGGTCAACCAATTAATCCTGCTGGAATTTTATTTGAGTATAATATAAACACAAATCTCTTTACAAAAAAATTAGATTTTAATGGTCTTACAATTGGAGGCACACCAAATTCTTTAATAAATGGTAATAACGGTAAAATATATGGTTTGTGTGAAGAAGGTGGGATACCACTTGGTAATACTAACACAGACCCAACCTATTTCCGGGGTACTTTGTATGAGTACACACCAACTACAAATACAATTGAAGTAAAACAATATTTTGGTACTACTTTAGGGAACTACGTCCGTTATCCAACTTCATTAATGAGAACAAGTAATGGCTATTTTATGGGCACAATACCCAATGGAGGTTTGTTTGGATATGATGCGGTCACTAATACTATTATAACACCATATAGTGCGGGCGCTCCCAATAATTCGTTTAACAATTGTAACCTCATAGAAATCTGCCGCAAGCCCTCCTATCACGAAATCACCACAACACCATTTACGCCATGTGTGGGAGATAATTTTATTTATGACATTCAAAACACCAACGCTGCAAGTTATGTTTGGAGCCACGATAATGTGGTGTTACCAGCACAAACCACAGCGGTTTTAAATCTGCCTAGCATTGCCCTTGCCGATAGCGGTACCTATACTTGCACCATGACCAACGAGTGTGGCACAACCGTAACAATGCCGTTGTATGTTAACGCTAGTTGCTTGAGTGTAGCTGATATTGTTGCTACTAAAAACAATCTTACTCTGTACCCAAACCCAACCAAAAATATCCTAAACATAAAACTCCCTGAAAACAAAAACTTTGAAATTCTCAAAATAAATATTGTAAATATGCTGGGACAAACCGTTTTTAGCGATACTAAAAATTTTACCAAAGTCGATACTTCTAAACTTCCAATAGGAACTTACGAAGTTATACTTAAAACCAATAACGGCGATTGGAATGGGAGGTTTGTGAAGGAGTAAAATAATTATGAGTTTTGAGTTATGAGTTATGAGTTTATTTTACCCCAGATTACTCAGATTAGCACAGATTTTTATCTATATTAACCAAGAAAATCTTTGAAATCTACTTGAAAACAAATATATCATTTGGCATTATCAAATTTTAAACAAAAAAATATGAAAAAAATAACACCTTTATTGTTTGTAATAGCGTTTATAATAGCTACTAATTGTAATGCTCAAAATCTAAAAATTATTGGTCCAACGTGTTTAAAACCAAATACAAAATACACTTATTATATTGAAAAATCAGCCAATGACAATAACAATACTATTAAGTTTGACAGCTACTATTGGAGCGGTTTGCCATATACAATTTATCCTCCAGTAAGCACTAGTTCGTTTAACTCGAGTGCAGATTTTAGTTCTATCACTTTTACAACTGGAGTAGTTGTTATTCCGTTTACTTTGCAATGCTGTTTTGGGCTAGAAAACGACAACCTTAATGGAGGTAAATCATCTGTAAATGGAAATGGTTTTAATAAAAACTGTATTTCCTTGAAGATAGAAGCTGCTACTGTATCGCCTCTACATTACACTGCTCCTCCTACTTGTTTGTCTACAAATCAAACTTCTTTTAGCATAGTATATCCCAAACCTAGGGCAGGACAAATCTATACTTGGTATGCTATTGATTCGGATTGGGAAATAAATACCAAAAATAATAATGTATCAACTACTACATTTAGTGGAAAAGGAATACCGCCTCATAAAATAAAATTATCCATAAAAAACAACTATGATTTTGAAGATTTTATTTATCAAATTGACACCAATTGTATATCAAAAAAAACTCCTACTTCAAACTAAAAAACAGCACTATGAAAAAAATAATTACACTACTATTAGTA
>JANXVF010000033.1 GCA_025351785.1 Flavobacterium sp. | reverse complement strand
TGTTCGTTTGGTGAGTGAATTGCATCAGAATCTAAGCCAAAACCCATTAATATAGTTTTAGATTTCAATTCTTTTTCAAACAAAGCCACAATAGGGATACTTCCGCCAGAACGCACCGGAATTGCTGGAACTCCAAAAGTTTCAGTGTACGCTTTGTTGGCTGCTTTGTAACCAATACTGTCGGTTGGTGTTACATAACCTTGTCCACCATGATGTGGCGTTACTTTTACCGTTACGCCAGCAGGAGCAATGCTTTCAAAGTGTTTTGTAAATAATTCTGTAATTTGTTCCCAATCTTGGTTTGGTACTAATCGCATCGATATTTTGGCAAATGCCTGACTTGCAATTACTGTTTTTGCACCTTCGCCAGTATATCCGCCCCAAATTCCGTTAACGTCTAATGTTGGTCGAATGGAGTTTCTTTCGTTGGTTACATAGCCTGTTTCACCATAAACATCATCAATATCTAGCGCTTTTTTGTAGTTTTCTAAACTAAAAGGTGCTTTTGCCATTTCGGCTCTTTCTTCAAGCGATAACTCTTCTACATTATCATAAAATCCTGAAATAGTAATGTGGTTATTTTCGTCATGAAGTGAGGCTATCATTTTTGCCAAAACATTTATAGGATTTGCAACTGCTCCGCCATAAAGTCCTGAATGTAAATCGCGATTTGGTCCAGTAATTTCAACTTCAACATAACTTAAACCACGCAAACCTGTTGTAATTGATGGTTGTTGATTTGAAATCATTCCAGTATCTGAAATTAAAATTACATCACATGATAATTTTTCTTGGTTATCTTGAACAAATCCGCTAAGACTTTTTGAGCCCACTTCTTCTTCGCCTTCAATCATAAATTTTACATTGCACGGTAGTGAATTACTCTGAATCATGTATTCAAAAGCTTTCACATGCATATACATCTGCCCTTTGTCATCACAAGCGCCACGAGCAAAAATTGCACCCTCAGGATGAATTTCTGTAGTTTTTATAACTGGTTCAAACGGAGGAGAAGTCCAAAGTTCTAATGGATCTGGAGGTTGCACATCATAATGTCCGTAAACTAAAACCGTTGGCAATGTTTTATCAATAATATGTTCTCCATAAACTATTGGATAACCTGAAGTTTCACAAATTTCTACATATTTGCATCCAGCTTTTTCAAGTGAAATTTTTACAGCATTTGCAGTTTTAATAACGTCTTTAGAGTAAGCAGTATCAGCACTTACAGAAGGAATTTTTAATAATTCGATTAATTCATTTAGAAAACGTTCTTTATTTTGCTGAACGTATTGTTTTATATTGTCCATTTGAAACATATTTAATTACTTCAAAAGTACAAAAAAGACATTAAAAATAATTGATAAATCATAATTTGTAATTCATATTTATTCTTATATTTGCAGTCATATTTTTGCGGATATGGTGAAATTGGTAGACATGCCAGACTTAGGATCTGGTGCCGCAAGGCGTGTAGGTTCGAGTCCTATTATCCGCACTTTTTTAAATTGTAAAACCCTTAAAATCAACGTTTTAAGGGTTTTTTGTTTTCTTTTTTGCCGAAATTTTGCCGATAAATATTAAATTTATCTCGAGTATAGTTAATAATAACTATACCAGATCTAAAATAAAAAAAGCGATAAACTCAACGCAGAACTCCAAAGTAGTAACCTGCTAGACGATGTGAGAAAATCGCTTTCTATAGACAAAAGTAATAAAAAAAAGCTATCCAAACTTACAACGGGTACAATTCCCAAAGTAGTGGATAGCTTAAAATATAATAAAATTTACTTACACACAGGCTACGATTGCCGTAGGGGAAATTTTATATTTAATTATTTTACAAAAAAAATTTAAAAAAAGGATTAATTTCAGTGAGGTGCAGTCGAACGGCATTCCTAAAGACGGTGAAATTAACCACTTTATGATACAAAAGTAATAAAATTATAGTTATTAGCAGTAAAAATAAAAATTTTTAAAGTTTTTTGCTGTTTTTGATTACCCACCTTACCCGATTTTGCAAAACATCAATAAAAATAAGACTTAACAAGGTTTTTTTAATATTTTACCTTACCTACCCACGTTACCCACGTTACCCAATTTAAGCGGGTAACGTTGGGTAACGTTGGGTAAGGAAACTATTTTTTTCCTTACCCTGTCTAAAGTCAATAAATATAGAGGTTAAACTACTATAGGGTAATGTGGGTAACCAAATTTACTAAAATCTTAATATTTATATTAAACCTTTGTTTTTTTCTGCTTAAAAGTAAAAACTAAAGAATATTTAAGTTTCTTTTTTAACTACCCAATAGCCATAAATCCCTTTATATTTTACTCTCTCGAATCCACATTTTGGCATTGCTTTACCTATTGCATTATTATTTAATCTAAAACCAGAGTTGTATAATGAAATATGGTGTAAAATTGCGGTTGATGTTAAAAATTCAATATTTTTATTTTCGCTAGGTACTTCAAAATGTTTTTGTATAAGTTCTCTTTCGGGTGAAAGAACTTGAAATTTATCATTTCTTATTTCATTATTTTTAACATCTTCAACCGTCATTGCTTCTTTAAAATTTTCATCTTTAGACAATGCAAATGCTTGACCCCACAAATTATTTATATCAAACTCTAAACTATATTTAAAATCTATTTTTTTTACTATAAAACAAAGCCATCTAACAGAGCCACTTTCATCAACTAAAAATGTACTCATATTTGTAGAACCGATAAAGTTTGCAACTCTTGAAATAATTATATCTTTTGAACCATAAGGCAAACGCATTTTAATTTTATCAGCACTAAGCATCGATTTTGTTTTATTAATGTCCGTTTTTGAAAGTGTTGCTAGTTCATCCAAGTTAATAAGAAAATTTTGCCCCAGTCTTTTAATTGCATCTTTGTCATCGGGTAAATTTTCACAATAATATTTTTCAAGTGCTTTAGGTAATAAATAGCGCAAAAAAGTAGTTTTACCAATACTTTGACCTTTGGCATCATCGGAAAGTATAAACGCTTGTTTATTAAAATATCCTTCAATCGTTGAACATTTAACTGATCTAACACACCATTTTTTAAACTGATAAATAAACTGTTCCCTATCCTCGCCGTCTTCCAACTCAACGTAGCTTAAAAATTTTTCTATATAATCTGTTTTTTTGTCCCAAATAGGTAAATTTTCAAAGTAATCTTTTAAAGAATTAAATTTAGGTACAAAATCACTTGCTAAAATAGCTTTTAAATTGCCTATTGCAATTTTGATGCGTTTTTTTTGCATTTCAATAAAAAGAGAATTTTCATTAACATCTTCCCATTCATTTTGATTTTTTCGGCTTATTTCAATTTCATTTGCAATAATATCAAATCTTAAATCGTAGTGTTTAGTTAAGTAATTTTCTGCTATGTGAAATATTGTTAAATCGTTATTGTCTGAAACTTCGACAGCACCTTTATTTTTTACTGCTAAATCAATGATTTTTTGAAAATCTTGGGCGGTGTGTTCTTGGAAATAATCTGTAATGTCATAACCTTTGATATTCTCGTTTTTGGGTAGTTGCACCTGGATTATTTTGGGATAAGATTTTATTAAATTTTGCGTCCCGGTAGTTCCTGCATCATCAGCATCATAACAAACAAATAATTTATTGCAACGTGATTGCAATGTTTCAATTTGTTTCTTTGTAGGGTTGTTTGTTGCGCTTCCAAAAGTAACGGAGTGAAAACCTCTTGAAATCGCAACAATAGCATCTTTTTCGCCTTCACAAATAATTAAATTTTCAATTTTTTCTGTTGGCAACTGTTCCAAACCAAAAACAACATCTTTCAAATGTGGAATTAGTTCTTTTTCTAAAATACCAAATTCGGGTTGTGC
>JANXVF010000024.1 GCA_025351785.1 Flavobacterium sp. | reverse complement strand
TGCTAATTTCCAAGTAGTACATCCGTCTGTATATTCATAATTACCTGATGCTGTGTAATTAGTATTGTTAATATCCCAAAGATAGCTATCACAATGTGTTTCATTCGAAGAATAAATGGTAATTGGAGTAATTGTTAATGCTAATTTCTCTGTAACACAATTGGTTGTTGAACCAGTATAAGTTCCTGATGCTGTGTAAATTTGTCCGTTGTTTGCCCAAGTATAAGTGCCACAAGCAGATGTATTTGTTACATGATCAGTTGATGGCGTAACAGTTAAATTTAAAGTCGAAGTAGCACAGCCGTTAGTAGATGTGTATATTCCGCTTGAAGTGTAAGTCTGATTGTTGACAGACCAAGTATATGTATCACAAGCAGTTACAGTTTGTGTAGGAGTAGTATTTGGTGTAATAGTTAAATATAAAAAAGTAATATTACAACCACTTGTATATGAATAAGTACCACTTGTGGTATAAGTTTGATTATTTAATGACCAAGTATAACTACCACAAGCTGATTCAGTTTGCGTAAATGTGCTACTCGGATTAATAGTTAAATTTAACGTAGTTACCGTACAGCCGCTTGTAGCGGTGTAAGTGCCACCAACTGTATAAGTTTGATTGTTTGCAGACCAAGTATAACTACCACATGCAGTTTCGTTCTGAAAATTATTATTTGTTGGAATAATTGTTAAATTCAAAGTTGTAGTAACACAATCTTTTGTTGCAGTATAAGTACCACTTGAAATGTAGGTTTGATTGTTTACTAACCAAGTATAACTACCACAAGCTGTTTCAGTTTGAGTTGAATTAGTTGGTGAGGTTATCGTTAAATTTAATTTTTTGGTGACACAATTACTCGTTGTGCCTGTGTATGTACCTGATGTTGAATATGTTTGTTCGGTATCTGACCAAAAATAACTGCCACAACTTGAAACTACTGTTATATTGTTAGAGCTTGGAATAATACTTAAACTCAATTTTTCAGTAACGCAATTAACAGTTGTTCCTATATATACTCCAGATGTAGTATAAGTTTGTCCGTTATTTGCCCAAGTATAAGTGTCACATGCAGTTATAAAATTGTTGTTTTCAGAAGCTGTACCAATAGTTGCCGTTACTGATGTTCTTGTTGCACCTATGCAAGTACCATCTATAGCTTGAGCATATAAAGTAGTAGTTGCAGATGGTTCAATAAGAGTTATATCATTGCCCGAAATTGTATATCCAGGACCACTTGAAATCGCTGTTCCTCCTGTTGCAGCAGTAAACCACTGTATTGTCCCTGCACTTGGCGTAGCAGAAAGTGTTACATCAGCTGTTCCGCAACCAGTTGCAGGGGTGGAAGCGGTAATTGTAGGAGCAGTACAACTCGCTGTAATAGTTCCAAAAGTTTTCCAACCAGTAGCAACTTGATAGGCTGCAACACTACCAGATGGAACTATCAAAGTTGCAGTTGAGGGTAATGCAGAAAAAGTATCTGATTGTGCTGTTGGAGGCACAACATTTGGCGATGTAAAAGTTTGTAAACTAGTACAACCAGCAAAAGCCAATGCACCCAACGTAGTTAAGCTGCTTGGAAGAGCAATCGATGTTAAACTAGCACAATTCAAAAATGCTCCCGTGCCAATAGTAGTTACTGAATTGCCAATTAAGACAAAATTTAATGCATAACAATCTGAAAATGCACTTGCACTTATTGATAATACTGTGTTAGGTAGAGTAATATCAGCAATAAAAGTATAAGCAAAAGCGCCAGTACCAATTTCGTTAACAGTATATGTAATGCCAGCATTAGTAACTGTTGATGGAATATTAATTGTTCCCATTGCAGACGAACTTATTCCAACTTTTACTGTAGTACTGGTTTTAACTTCGTACACCACATTATCGATAGTAAAAGTTAGTGCTGGAACTGCAACAGTATTTTTATTAGAACTGCCTGATTTGTGCACATATTTGACAGTTTTACTCAAATTAGTGCTGTCTTTGGCTATTGCACTAGTGATTGTCGTTAGCCAAATGGCTAAAGAAAAAAGAAAAATAAAGTAAATTTTGTTTTTCATAAAATAAATGATTTGGTTTCCCTACTCTTTAAGGATTTTCGGTTACTCCTTTTTTTAGGTAAAATTTTCGAATTATACAATTAACTATTCTCTTTAATTTATTTCAAATAAAAATATAAAAAGTTTAATTATACAAATACGACACAAATAAAAGTCTTTTAATCGGTAAAAAATGCATTTCATCGGGTAGTTGATGGGTAGTTTACTACTACCCAAACAAGTAGTAGTGTCTTGTAAAGTGTTATTTTTCAGCATTTTAAAAAAGTCAGAATAAAAAAATCATTTTTTACTAAAAAAAATACGTCTAGGAATTTGTTTTTTTAAATTAATGAGCCATTAAAAAATCAATTAAAATCAAAAAAATACTTCTACAAATTTTCCTGCTTTTGCTTCTTAATTCTATAACAATGAAAACAAAATTGCTATACTTTTTTATTTTAAAGCAACGAATCTTTTTTTCTGCAAGGCATAAACCAACTCAAAATAGAAAAAAAGTTATAACTTTTAAAACAATTTATAAATTGAAAAATCGGTTATTTAAGACTGTAAATTACTTATTATCTATACTCAAATAATTACGACAGATATTATGATTGTCTACAAAATAATTTAACATCTAAATATTATCTACTTGTGAATTTCTATGTTATAAAAATTATTAACGTCACTACCTTTAGTTTTCAAAATATATTTTATTGCAACTATATTTTTTTTTGTAACGGGAATATCATTCTGAATACAAACAAAATAAGCTTCATTCTTTTTTATTATATAGTTTTTTATTTTGTTGTGTAAAGCATCAATAATCTTCATGTTGGACTATATTAAGAGTTTTATGCAAATTTGTATATCAATTTTTAATAAAAATAAATTTGCACGGGTAGTTGTTGGGTAGTTTATGTGACTACCCGATTAGGTAGTTATCATAATATATTGATTGTCAATTATTTAAAATTGCTTAGTATTTTGTTTAAGAGTAAACTAATCATTATTTTTGAAAAAATATTAGTAATGAAATTAATAAAGCTGTCGGTATTATCTGTCTTTTTTAATTGTGTAATCACAATAAGTCATGCACAAACAATAAATATAACACAACTTGAAGCAAATGTTTTAAAGTTAAATGACGAATTAAAGTACACAGAATCTGTTAAAATTATTGACACATTTATAAAAGAAAATAAAAATAATAATTACAATCTTTATGGAGCATACATTCAAAAATCATTTACCTACAAGAGATTATTTGATTACAAAAGTGCAATGCGGTGTTTAGATTTAGCATTAAAAATTGGAATTAAAACAAATAAAAAAAATGTAGTTATTGCAGAAATTAATGCCGAAAAATCTTTTATATTATTTGATTTGCAAGAATATGAAAAGTCTGGTATTTTAATGAATGAGTTACGAAAACATAATTATGAATATTTAGATAACAACAGGAAAGCCTACTTAATTATGCAAGATGGTTATCTTTCTTATCTTAAAAAAGAGTATAAAGATGCTATATATAAATTAGATTTAGCACAGCTTATTCTGGAAAAGTATAATAATCGAGATTTGCCAATAGTTTATGGTAAAAAAATATTATTGTTTGGTGCTATGAATGATTCTTCAAACGCAAAAAAATCTTTTAAATTAGGATTATTTAATGCAAAAAAATACAATCTTATTAAATATCAAATGTATCTATATGAAGTTTACCGCAATCAATTTGCAATGCGCAAAGATTATAAAAATGCTTTTTTTGCTTTTGAGAAATATGATTCCTTAAACACAGTATATAACATAGAAGAAAACAAAGGGAAAATCAAAATTTTTGAAAAAGATTTAAATTTAAAGCAGAAAGAATTTGAAATAAAACGAAATAGATTATGGATGATCTTTATGGGTGTAATCATTATTTTATTAATCTTTTTGGCTGTAATTTCATATAAATTTTACCGTACTAAAAGAGCAAAACATTATTTGCTGGAGAAAGAATATGATAGAATTCATGATGAAT
The DNA here is from genome assembly GCA_025351785.1 of Flavobacterium sp. GTDB lineage: Bacteria > Bacteroidota > Bacteroidia > Flavobacteriales > Flavobacteriaceae > Flavobacterium. The sequence continues at coordinate 50,024 of JANXVF010000024.1, read as the reverse complement.
TGGTATTGCTTTCACAAAGTTCAAACAGTAAAAATCATTTTAGCAAATATAATTTAAAAGATCGGCAGATAGAAGTAATAAACTTATTACGTGAAGGAAAATCTAACAAGCAAATTGCGACAGAATTATTTATATCTGAAAATACAGTTAAATATCACTTAAAAGCAATTTATGATATTTTAAAAATAGATAACAGGATGCAATTATTTAAAATTTTAGATAATCATTAATTTGATAAGCACAAAATCTAAATTTCTCAAATTTCTACATAAAACCTAGATAATTTAAGTTATACAAAATTCTTACCCCACCAAATTAATAATTTTTCCAGGAACAATAATTATATTTTTAGGAGTTGTTCCTGCCAATTGCACAATCGTTCTTTCGTCTGCCAATACAATTTCTTGAATTTGCTCTTTTGTTAAATCAAGTGGTAGTTTTAATGTAAAACGCATTTTGCCATTAAACGAAACTGGATATTCTTTTTCAGATTCTACCAAATATTTGGCTTCACAAATTGGAAAATCTACAGTAGAAATTGAACCTTCATTACCTAGTTGATTCCATAATTCTTCTGCAATATGTGGTGCATAAGGCGAAACCAAAATCGTTAATGGTTCCAAAATTTTTCTACTATTGCATTTCATGGTAGCCAATTCGTTTACACAAATCATAAACTGCGATACCGACGTGTTGAACGAGAAATTCTCGATATCTTCGGTCACTTTTTTGATGGTTTTGTGTAATGATTTGTACATTTCAGCTGTAGGAACTTCGTCAGTAACACAAAATGTGTTCTGTTCTCCCCCTTCGGGGGAGTTAGAGGGGGCTTCAAAATACAAACGCCATAATTTTTTCAAGAAGCCCGAAACTCCTGTAATTCCTGCTGTATTCCAAGGTTTTGATTGCTCTAATGGACCTAGAAACATTTCGTACAAACGCAAGGTATCTGCACCATAATCATTACAAATATCATCTGGACTTACTACATTGTATTTCGATTTTGACATTTTTTCTACTTCGCGACCAACGATGTATTTGCCGTTATCTTCAGTTAAAAAGATTGCTTCTTTAGGTTCTACAAATAGAGAATTATACATTGGATGCTTTTTAAACGATTCAATATCTAATTCATCAGAAGAATTAATTAAATTAACATCTACATGTGATTGTGCTATTTGGTATGGATAACCAATAACTAATTCTATATCATTATCATAATCAATATTCTCTTCTTTCAGTTTTGTTTTAAAATTTTCAATTATTTGAATTTGGTATTTATCATTTGGATTCCATGACTTAAAATTATTTTCAAAATTTTTACTTAAAAAAATATCGTCAATATATTTAACGTATATAGGACCATACTTTGTATGATTAATACCTTGGTTTTTAACTTCAACTATTTCACTTTTTAAATGAAAGAGTATTCCAACCCTATAAACCAGAGCACTCATCCCCAAAATCATTCCTTGATTAATCAATTTCTTGAACGGTTCTTCTGTTGGTGCGTAACCTCTATCTTTTAGAAATTTGTTCCAAAAACGAGAATATAATAAATGTCCTGTTGCGTGTTCGCTTCCGCCAATGTATAAATCTACATTTTCCCAATATTTTATTGCTTCTTGACTTGCAAATTCGGTTGAGTTGTGCGCATCCATATAACGCATCCAATACCACGAACTTCCTGCCCAACCTGGCATGGTGTTTAATTCTAAAGGGAAAACTGTTTCCTCCCCCGACCCCTCCGAAGGAGGGGAGATAAGTTCGTTAGAAACAACTTTATTGTTAACACTGTCCCAAGCCCAATTGGTTGCGTTTCCTAGTGGTGGTTGTCCGTCTTCGGTTGGCAAATAGTTGGCTACTTCTGGCAACACAATTGGTAAATGTTTGGCATCAATCATTTGTGGCAATCCATTTACATAATACACCGGAAATGGTTCGCCCCAATATCGTTGACGAGAAAAAACCGCATCACGCAAACGGTAATTAGTTTTGCCTTTTCCTTGATGAATCTTTTCAAGTTCTTCGATGACTTTTTTTGTTCCGTCATTGTAACCCAATCCGTTTAAAAAATCAGAATTTACTAATTCAAAACCTTCTTTACTACTAAATGCTTTTTCCTCCCCCAACCCCTCCAAAGGAGGGGAGATAAGACGGAATATATTTTTAATTTCAGGCATTCCAAGTTGACCTTTAAAGAAATTTGCGAAAGCATAATCTCGTTCGTCTCCACATGGAACTGCCATAACTGCGCCAGTTCCGTAACCAGCCAAAACGTAATCGCCAATCCAAACTGGAATGGGTTGTTTAGTAAACGGATGTTCGGCAAACGCACCAGTAAACACTCCAGAAATGGTTTTTACATCGGCCATTCTTTCTCTTTCGGAACGTTTTGCAGTGGCTTCAACATAAGAATCAACGGCAGCTTTTTGTTCTGGTGTTGTGATTTGTGAAACCAATTCGTGTTCTGGTGCCAAAGTCATGAATGTTACTCCGAAAATGGTGTCTGGTCTTGTTGTGAAGACTTCTATAAATATCCCCTCCCCAACCTTCCCCAAAGAGGAGGGAGCCGAAGCTGGAAAAGATTCTATAGATTTTAATTCAGATTCTATTTTAGTTAGAACTTCTGAAATTTGTTTGTTTACCTCATCATTTGAAAAACGAATTACTTTAAAATTATGTTTTTGTTCTAATTCTAAAGTTCTTTCATTATCAAGTTCAATCTGTTCTTTAGTGTTATGATATTCTCCATCTACCTCAACAATCAATCTTTTTTCTAAACAAACAAAATCAACTATATATTTTCCAATTAAATGTTGTCTTCTAAAACGAACATCTAATTTTTCTCTACGTAAATTATCCCAAAGAATAGCTTCCGAAAGTGTTGGTTCTTTTCGCATTTCTTTAGCATAAATAAGTAAATTTTTTGCTATTGAAGCATCACCTGTTAAATATTTTGGATTCGATTTTATAGAAGTTTTAGCTCCCTCTCCCTCGACTGCGCAGGGGATGACATTAAACTTAACCGAAGAGCCAACTGATTTTCCAATCCAATTGCGTTGCGATTCTTTTATCGATTCGCTCCAATCTATGGTATCTAAACCTTGCAATAATCTTTCGGCATAAGCAGAAATTCGCATTGACCATTGTGTCATTTTTTTACGAATCACAGGATGACCGCCACGTTCCGAAACTCCGTTTACAATTTCATCGTTAGCCAAAACTGTTCCTAATGCAGCACACCAATTTACTTCGGTTTCTGCTAAATAGGTTAATCTGTATTTTAATAAGATTTGTTGTTTTTTCTCATCAGAATAAAAACTCCAATCTGACGGAAAAAATATTTCAATAGAGTCGTCACAAACGGCTTGAACTGTTGCGTTTCCCGCCATTTCAAAAATGGTTATCAACGTTGAAATGTCTTCGGCTTGATCAGTTTTTTTGTTATACCACGAATTGAATAATTGTATAAAAATCCATTGTGTATGTTTGTAATAATCGGCATTTGAAGTGCGTACTTCTCTACTCCAATCAAATGAAAATCCGATTCTATCCAACTGTTCACGATAACGTGCTATATTTTCGCGCGTGGTTTTTTCAGGATGTTGACCCGTTTGAATTGCATATTGTTCGGCTGGCAAACCAAACGAATCGTAACCTTGCGGATGCAACACATTAAAACCTTTGTGACGTTTGTATCTGGCAACAATATCTGATGCAATGTAACCTAGTGGATGTCCAACGTGTAAACCTGCGCCTGACGGATAGGGAAACATATCCAAAACATAATATTTTGGTTTGTCTGAATTATTTGAAGCTACAAAAGTTTGATTTTGAGCCCAATATTGTTGCCATTTTTCTTCTACTTTTTCGTGGTGGTATTTCATCTATGATATAGTTTTCAGTCTCAATTTTCAGTCTCAGTTTTTAAACAAATTATGTTTTGCATACTGCGACTGCTACTGAATACTTAAAATTTTAAGGGCAAATTTACATTTATAAAACTAAAGTCAAAACTTTAAACGTTATAAACTATAATTAAACAAATTGTTTATTATTTTTACAGCATTAATTTACTACTTATGGCTTCTTCGTTTGATAAATTTCAGAAACGCAGGTTAATTTCATCATATTTTTCGGTTGTTTTGAGCGTTTTTTTGGTACTATTTTTACTGGGAATGTTGGGACTTTTTATTTTAAATTCCAAAAGATTATCAGATAATTTTAAAGAAGATATTGTAATGACTGTTTTCTTTAAAAATGAGGCAAACGATTCGGTTTTTAAAGCGTTTGATGCAGAAATTAAAGCAGGAAAATTTGCTAAAAGCTATAAATATGTTTCTAAAGACGAAGCTGCAAAAGAACATAAGGACATTATAGGCGAAGACTTTATGCAATTTTTAGGTACAAATCCGTTGTATAATTCATTCGATATTCATCTAAAATCAGAATATGTTACCAATCCAGGATTTTCTAAAGTCGAAAGTCAATTTAGAACAAACCCAATGGTTGCAGATGTTGTATATGATAAGCAACTTATCACACTTGTAAACGACAATATCAAAAAAGTTACCATGTGGGTTTTAATTATCAGTGGGATTTTTACTTTTATATCCGTTTTACTAATCAATAGCTCACTTCGATTGTCGATTTATGCCAACCGTTTTATAATTAAAACCATGCAAATGGTGGGAGCTACAAAAGCTTTTATACGAAAACCCTTTGTAAGACGTAGTATAATTTTAGGGTTGATAGGATCGGTATTGGCAATTTTAGCATTAATTGGTGTTTTAATTTACATCAGTACAAATTTTCCAACCCTCGATATTTTTAAAGATCAGTTAGAAACAGTTTTAGTTTTGTTTGGAGTGTTAGTTCTAGGGATTTTGATTACATGGATTAGTACCCACTTTGCAACACAACGATTTTTAAATTTACGAACAAACGATTTATATTAATAAATAAATTAAAAGAGGATGAGATTGCTTCGTTCCTCGAAATGACACTATGAAAAATAACGAACAAAAACCAGATTTTCTTTTTGATGCAATAAATTATAAAATTTTACTCATAGGGATCGCTGTTATTGCTGTCGGGTTTATTTTAATGTCGGGCGGTGGCAGTGATAATCCGAAAATATTTAATGAGGATGTTTTTAGTTTTAGAAGAATTCGATTAGCACCAACAATAGTTTTAATAGGTTTTGGGATTACAATTTATTCTATTTTCAAGAAAAGTAAATAGTTATTAGTTATTAGTGAATGGCTCTATAAATTATCCACTAATTACCAATAACTCAACTATTCACTTTTCACTAATCACTTTTCACTAATCACTAATCACTTTTTACTAAATATGAATTATTTACAGGCAGTCATACTAGCAATAATTGAAGGAATAACCGAATTTTTACCTATTTCCTCAACTGGACATTTGATATTAGCAAGTTCCTTTTTTGGGATTGCACATGACGATTTTACCAAACTTTTCACTGTTGTAATTCAACTCGGAACTATACTTTCGGTTGTAGTCCTATATTTTAAAAGATTTTTTCAGAGTTTTGATTTCTATTTTAAATTGCTGGTAGCCTTTATTCCGGCAGTAATTTTTGGATTATTATTTAGTAAAAAAATAGATGCTCTTTTAGAAAATCCTGCAACGGTAGCAGTTTCATTATTGCTTGGCGGAATTATTTTATTGAAAGTTGACGACTGGTTTGCAACTAAAACCGAAATCACATCCAATCAAGAAATATCCTATCTAACTGCTTTAAAAATTGGTTTGTTTCAATGTCTTGCAATGATTCCAGGCGTTTCTAGAAGTGGTGCAAGTATAGTTGGTGGTATGACTCAAAAATTATCCCGTACAACAGCTGCTGAATTTTCATTTTTTTTAGCTGTTCCAACAATGTTAGGAGCTACGGTAAAAAAATGTTATGATTATTATAAAGACGGATTTGTATTAACTCACGAGCAAATTAATTTTTTAATAATCGGAAATGTAATTGGATTTATTGTCGCTTTAATTGCAATTAAATCATTTATAGGTTATTTAACTAAAAATGGATTTAAAATATTTGGGTATTACAGAATCATTATTGGAATAATTATGCTAGTTATTTGTTTCTCGTTTCCAAAATTATTGTCTATATAATGAATTCGGAAGATTTCTTAGAGGGTCAAATTATTCTAATAGACAAACCGCTAACTTGGAGTTCGTTTCAAGCCGTCAATAAGTTAAAATACATTCTCAAACGAAATTTCGATTTACCAAAAAAATTTAAAATAGGACACGCAGGAACTTTAGATCCTTTGGCCACAGGCTTGTTAATTATTTGCACGGGTAAATTCACAAAAAAAATTACCGAAATACAAGCGCAATCAAAGGAATATACTGGTACAATTACTGTAGGAGCCACTACACCATCCTATGATTTAGAAACCGAAATAAATGCTGTTTTCCCAACAAATCATATTTCAGATGATTTAATTTATCAAACTACAAAACAATTTATTGGCGAAATCAATCAGAAGCCTCCCATTTTTTCAGCCATCAAAAAAGATGGAAAACGTTTGTATGAACATGCTCGTGCTGGTGAAGAAGTGGAAATTGCTTTTAGAAAAACATCGATTTACGAATTTGAAATTACCAGAATTGAACTCCCAGAAATTGATTTTAAAGTTTCTTGCAGTAAGGGAACTTATATTAGATCGTTAGCTTATGACTTTGGCAAAGCTTTAAAATCTGGCGGGTATTTATCTAAACTGCGTCGAACAAAAATTGGGAATTATGAAGTTTTAAATGGAATTTTGCCAAATGATTTCGAGAAATTGTACGAATTATAAAATCACTAATACCGATTTCTGAACCAAACTTTCATCCACTCTCTTTTTAAAATCAAAAAAGCGACTTGCTCAGATAAAATAAAAATATCAGAACCATCGAGTTTCATTATTTGATCTTCAGCAACATCAATAATGTATAGTAAATTTAAATAAGCAGCAAATTTGTACTGAATTAAACGATAAATTTTTTCGTGCAACTGAATTTTTAATTCCTGTGGTTTTATACTCTGGTAAAAATCAATCGCTTCATTAGCAAGATTAAAATCTTTATTTAGTTGTTCGATTAATTTGGGATATAAATTTTCTGAATTAGCTTCTGCTAATAATAAATCGGTAGAAAGTGGTTGAATAAAATTCATCTTAAATAATTTTGAAAGCTAAAGACTTTAAACTTTTCGACCCATCAAATTTTCTCCAAATGATTTTAAGATTTCTTTTTTCTCACTATCTATACTTATTTTTTGAAGTGTGTCAAAAGCCTTAAAAGTATATTCTTGAATAGCTTTTTGTGTTGCTTTAGTGGCACCAGTTTGATTAAAAATGATTTTTACAGAATTTATTTTGTCATCATTATTTGCTGGTCGAATCGAAAATAGATGTAAAAGTTGATCTTTTTCTGACTCGCTAGCAAAAGCAATAGCTTTCAAATATAGATAGGTTTTTTTATTCTCAATAATATCACCGCCTACTTGTTTTCCAAAAGTTGCAGGATCGCCAAAGGCATCGAGAAAATCGTCTTGCAATTGAAATGCTAATCCTAAATTTAGACCAAAATCATAAATCAAATTTGCATTTTCAGGAGTAGTTTCTGCTAAAATTGCTCCCATTTTCATAGCTGCAGCTACTAAAACTGCAGTTTTATATTCAATCATTTTCAAATATTCGACAATAGTTACATCATCTCTAATTTCAAAATCAACATCATACTGTTGTCCTTCGCAAACTTCGAGTGCAGTTTTGCTAAATAGTTTTGCCAATTCTTTAAAAACATGAGGTTCATATTTTTCAAAATATTGATAAGCAAGAATTAGCATAGCATCGCCAGATAAAATTCCGGTATTGATATTCCATTTTTCGTGTACCGTTTCTTTGCCACGTCTCAAAGGTGCATCATCCATAATATCGTCATGAACTAGCGAAAAATTATGAAAAACTTCTACTGCAAGCGCCGCTGGCAATGCTTTTTTATAATCTGTATCAAATATTTCGGCAGCCATTAAAGTCAATGTAGGTCTCATCCTTTTACCACCATTAGCTAAAATATAATTTATGGGATCGTATAAGTTTTTTGGCTCTTTTAAACTTTTTATTTTTGATTGATCGGCTAAATAATCTGAAATAAATTTTTGATATTGATAAATGGAATGCATTCTCTATGACGCTTTTTTAAATTAAAAGTTTTAAAATTTTCAATTTAAATTAAAACTTATTTACAAAAGTAAAGCAAAAAAATGCTTCTAACAATTTAAAATTTAGCAACTAATTTTGCGCAATGTTAAATTTATATAAATACTTTGGAAACTATTTTTGTTTTTAAAGTTTCCTGTCTATATTTGCACCATAATTTTAACATATTATAGAAATATGAGTACTAAAATAGCATTAGTTACTGGTGGAAGTCGCGGTTTAGGAAAAAATATGGCTTTGCGTTTGGCACAAAAAGGTCATGACGTAATTATTACTTACAATACCCAAAAAGAGGAAGCTCAAAAAGTTGCTGAATCAATTGAAAATTTAGGTTTAAAAGCTGCTGTACTCCAATTGGATGTTAATAATATTGCAGAATTAAGTCCATTTATCGTATCGCTTTCTGCTGTTTTAAAAGAAAAATGGAATACAAATACGTTTGATTTTTTAATAAACAATGCAGGAGTTGGCGCTACAATTCCATACATGGATGCAACAGAAGAAGATTTTGATAGATTGATGAACATTCACTTTAAAAGTGTTTATTTCTTAACACAAAAAGCGTTGCCAATAATGAATGATAATGGAAGAATTATCAATATTTCTAGTGGAACAACTCGTTTTTGCAATCCAGGGTATTCTATTTATGCATCTATGAAAGGTGCAATCGAAACTTTTACAAAATATGTAGCCAAAGAAGTTGGTGTAAGAGGAATTACTGCAAATGTTATAGCTCCTGGACCAATTGAAACAGATTTTAACAATGCAGCCATAAGAAGCAATTCACAATTAAAAGAGCGATTGTCAACCATGACTGCTCTTGGCAGAGTTGGAGAAGCCAATGATATTGGAGGGATTGTTGCCTTTTTATGTTCAGAAGATGGATATTGGATAAATGGTCAACGTATTGAAGCATCTGGAGGAATTTCGCTGTAATAAGCAAAAAAACTGAAACAGGTAAAAGAGTATGAAAGATAAAATCATCAAAAAAGCAACAGAAATGTTCTTGAAACTCGGTTTCAAAAGCGTAACTATGGATGATATTGCTTGTGAAATGTGCATTTCTAAGAAAACAATTTACAAATATTTTCACAATAAAGAAGTCCTAATTGAGGAAGGAACCGAAATCATTCATCAAAAAATACACACTATTATTGACGAAATAGTAGCTAAAAACTATAATGCAATTGAAGAAAATTTTGAAATTAGAAGAATGTTTAAAGAAATGTTTCAAACCATAAATGACTCTCCTATTTATCAATTGAAAAAACATTATCCCGAAATTCATTCAAAAATGATTGCCAATGAGCTCGAAGATTGTAATACTATGTTTAAACAAAACATCGTTAAAGGAATTGAGCAAGGGTTGTACCGAAAAAATTTAGACGTTGACATTTATGCAAAATTTTATTACATGCTTATATTTTCAATTAAAGAATCAACACAATCAGAAAGTGAATCTAGCAAATTAGAAAATCACGTTTTAGAATATCATACTCGAGCTTTAGCTACACCTGCTGGAATTTCAGAATTAGAAAAACAACTATCAAACCATTTATAATATTTTACAATCCATGAAAAAAATTTCATTATTAATTGCACTATTCCTTTTAACATTTATAAAGGTAAATGGTCAAGAAAAACAAAAACAAAATTTTTCATTTAGTCTAGAACAAGCTATAAGTCACGCATTAACAAATAATCGTCAAGCAATAAATTCAGGAAAAGATATTGAAATTGCAAAGAAAAAACGATGGGAAACCACGGCAATGGGTTTGCCACAAATAAATGGAAATGTTAGTTATATAGACAATTTTAAACTTCAAACTTCTATTTTGCCAGCTCAAATTTTTGGCGGTCCAGCAGGAGAATTTGCAGAAGTAACTTTTGGCACAAAACATAATGCAAGCGCCAGTTTAGGATTAACCCAACTACTTTTTGACGGTTCCTATATTGTGGCGCTTCAAGCCTCTAAAACATACATTGCTTTTTATGAAAACTATAAAAAGAAAACCGATTCTGATGTAAAAGAAATGATTATTAATTCATACGGAAATGTATTGTTGGCTCAAGAAAATACTGAAATCTTGAAAAGAAATAAAACCATTTTAGAAAAAACGTTATTTGATACAAACGAAACTTTTAAAAACGGATTGATAGAAGAAGAAAATGTAGAACAACTCAAAATTACATTATCTACCATAAATAGCAATTTGAATTATGTATCGAGATTGAAAGAAATTTCATTAAAGATGTTAAAAATAAACTTAGGAATTGAAATCGAAGATGAATTAATTTTGACAGATAAACTAGACGATTTGACAAAAAACAATTTAGATTTGGCTTTAACTTCTCAAGCAATAAATTCTGATTTTAATGTTAAAAGCAATATTAATTATACTATCACAGAAAATTTTGTGCAACAACGAACTTTAGAATTAAAACTACAAAAAAGCAAAGCACTACCTACTTTGGCCGCAGGCTTAAACTATGGTGCAAACTCCTACAGCGATTCATTTCATTTTATAAATTCAAATCAACGATGGTTTAATTATTCAAATTTAGGGGTCAATTTAAGCATTCCTATCTTTAGCAGTTTTGCCCGAAGTGCAAGAACGCAGCAGGCAAGTATTGCTCTCGAAAAAGCAAAAAACGATTTGATAGATGTTGAACAAAAATTAAAATTGCAATACCAAAATGCAAAAAGTGATTATGAGTTTAGTATTGAGCAATATAATAGTTCAAAAGAAAACCTAAAACTGGCAGAACGCATAGAAAACAAACAACAAATAAAATTTAAAGAAGGGCTTTCGAGCAGTTTTAATCTTACCGAAGCGCAACGACAATTGTATTCTTCACAACAAAGCTATTTGCAAACAATGGTAGATGTAATCAATAAAAAAGCAACTCTCGAAAAAGTAATTTCAAAATAAAAAACTAACATAAACCAAACATAATTTTAATCAAAATGAAAAAAATGAAAAATATAATAATCATACTAACCCTTTCTATATTAGTTTTTTCTTGTAAAAATAATGATGGAAATGCATCGATTGACGAATTAATTAAATCTAAAAATTTAAAAGGATTACAGGCTAAAAAAGCAAGTATTCAGACCGATTTAGTAAAAATTGATGATGCTTTAGCCACTCTAGATACAAAAAAAGATGAGGAAATTTTAGTTTCTGTAACCACAATAAAAGACACTTTATTTAATCATTATCTTGAAATACAGGGAAATGTAAATACAAAAGAAAATATTTTAGTACAACCAGAAATGCCAGGAACATTAGTAACATTAAATGTAAAAGCTGGTCAAAAAGTAAATAAAGGTCAGGTATTAGGACGTGTAGATGATGCCGGGATGAGTCAACAAGTAGCTAGTTTAGAAACGCAATATCAACTTGCAAAAACAACATATGAACGACAAAAAAATCTGTGGAATCAAAAAATTGGTTCTGAGATTCAATATCTGCAAGCTCAAACTCAAATGATAAGTTTGTCAAAATCTGTAGGTCAAGCAAAAGCAGGATTGTCAAAAACCTTGATTCGTGCACCATTTTCTGGAACGATAGACGAAGTTTTTGCTGAACGCGGTCAGGTAGTTTCTGCTTCGCCACAAGGCTTAATGCGAATTGTAAATTTGAATAATATGTATGTTTCTACAAATGTTCCAGAATCTTACATTGGAAAACTAAAAATAGGAACCGAAGTAGCTGTTTTTTTAACTTCTTTAGGAAAAACGTATCAAGGAAAAGTTAGACAAATAGGAAATTTTATAAATCCAAATAATAGAAGTTTTGGTATAGAAGTAGCCGTTCCAAATCCTGATAATTTATTACGCCCAAACCAAGTTGCAAAATTAAAAGTGATTGATTATTTAAATAAAAACGCCATAGTTGTTCCTTCAAATGTGATTTTAGAAGATGGTCAGAAAAATCAATATGTTTATGTAGCTTCTCAAATAAAAGGCAAAACTGCAATAGCAAAGAAAATTTTGGTAAAAACAGGACAATCGGCAGATAATGTTACCGAAATAGTATCTGGTTTATCAGTTAACGATGTTATTGTAACCGAAGGATTAAATAGTATTTCTGAGGGAATGAAATTAAATTTCTAAAGATTAAAATTTTTGTGAAAATAGTCCATTTTCAAAATTTAAAATATAAAATAAAATGAGCAGTAAAAATAAAGAATTTAGTATTTCTAGTTGGGCTGTCGACAACCGAGTTACAGTTTACATCTTAACATTTTTAATTGTAATTCTAGGAGTTACAGCATATATCAATATGCCACGTGAGGATTTTCCCGAAATTATAGAGAATAAAGTTTATATCTCGTCTGTATTTCCTGGAAATTCGGCAGAAGATGTTGAGAAATTAATAGTAAAACCACTTGAAAAGCAGATTAAAAACATCAGTGGAGTCGAAAAAATATCTTCGAGTTCGTTTCAAGATTATGGGATGATTGTGGTAGAATTTGCAGATAAAATTTCGATCGAAGAAGCAAAAACAAAAATAAAAGATAAAGTTGATATTGTAAAAGCTGATACAGACTGGCCAAATCTTGACAATGGAAGCAAAGTTGAGCCTAGTGTTTTTGAGTTAAATATCTCAGAAGAAGTGCCTATTTTGAATATCAATTTGCAAGGAAATTATACTACGCAACAATTAAAAACGTACGGAAAATTATTGCAAGATGACATTGAGGAAATTCCAGAAGTTAAGAAAGTTGATATTCTAGGAGTTGATGATAAAGAAGTTGAAATCGCAGTAGATATTTTTAAAATGACTGCTGCTCAAGTATCTTTTGACGAAATTCAAAATGCAGTAAAATATGAAAACATGACACTTTCGGGTGGAAATTTAATTTCGCAAGGCTCGAGAAACAACATCAGAATTGTTGGTGAAATTAAGAATCCTAAAGAACTCGAAAATGTGATTGTAAAATCTTATGGCGGTACAGTTTATTTAAAAGACATTGCAACAATAAGTTTTAAAGAGAAAGAGAAAACTACTTATGCGCGCGAAAAAGGTAGCGAAGTTGTGATGTTGAACGTAAAAAAACGCTCAAGTCAAAATATGATTTCGGCAATAGAACAAGTAAAAGAAAAAGTTGCTGAGGCCCAAAAAAGTTATTTGCCATCAAATTTAAAATTAGAATATTCAAACGATCAATCCTCTCGAGTAGAGCATCAGGTAAACGAATTATCAAATCATATAATTTTTGGAATTGTACTGGTAATGATCGTATTGATGTTTACTATGGGACTTCGAAATTCGTTATTTGTAGGAGCAGCAATTCCGCTTTCTATGATGATGGCATTTACCATTTTATCAGCTTTTGGGTTAACATTAAATACGATGGTTCTCTTTGGTTTAGTTATGGGACTAGGAATGTTGGTAGACGACGGAATTGTAGTTGTTGATAATGTTTTTGCAAATATGAAAAAAGGGATGGATAGAGTTCATGCCTCAAAAATTGGAATCGGCGAAATAGCTTGGCCCGTTATCTCCTCGACAGCAACAACGCTAATGGCATTTTTACCCTTTGCATTATGGCCAGGAACTATGGGAAAATTTATGAAATATTTCCCAATTACGCTAACAGTTACTTTAACGGCTTCCTTATTTGTAGCGATGGTTGTAAATGCTGCGATGACCGGAGGATCTATGGCTACCGAAGATAAAAATGTATCAAAAAAATCAATAAAACTGTACTCTATTATTTTTACAATTCTTGCAGTGATTTTTGTTGTACTAGGAAACATTTATGACTCTAAGTTTGCTAGAGCAATAGGTCACTTATCTATAATTTCTTTAGGATTGATGTGGCTATACAAGATTAAATTATATCAATGGACTCAAGATTTTCAGCATGGTTTTTTTCCAAAAATGGAAGATAAATATAAAAATTTCTTGTCAAAAATTTTGGTTGGTAATAAAGCTTGGCTTGCGCTGGTTACCATAATAGGAATGCTGTTTTTTTCATTTATATTATTATCCATTTTTCCAAGAAAAGTTTTATTTTTTCCTGATAATATTCCAAATCAGGTGATTACATATATAGAATATCCGCAGGGAACAGATATTAATAAAACCAATAAAGCTACCTTATTTGTTGAAAAACAAGTTATAGAAATTCTAAAAAAATATGTAGATCCCTCAACAAAAGCTAATTATTTAGCCGAGTCGATAGTATCGCAAGTGGGTGTTGGAGCTGGAAATCCTAATGTAGATGCAGGATCAGCATCTGAAACTCCCTATAAAGGAAAGGTAACTGTAAACTTTTCGGAATTTAAATTTAGAAAAGGAATAAATACATCGGATATTTTAGAAGAGATTAGAGGTAAAGTAAAAGGAATTGCTGGTGCTACTGTAACGGTGGAAAAAGATTCTAATGGACCACCAGCTGGATATCCTATCAGTATTCAATTAACCGGATTAGATTATCAAACTATGCTAAAAGAATCGGCTAAAATGATTGCTTTTATAAATGCTAAAAATATTCCAGGAATAGAACGTTTGAGCGTAGATGTAAATAAAGAAAGCCCTGAACTTGAAGTAAAAGTAGATCGGGTAAATGCCGGTAGTATGGGAGTTTCTACAGGACAGCTTGGTTTTGATTTGCGACGATCTGTTTATGGTCAAGAAATTTCTACCTACAAAGAAGGAGATGATGATTATAATATTGTAATGCGAATGCAAGATGACCAACGTAAAAATGAAAGTGTTTTGTTTAATCAATCCTTAACATTTCGAAATCAAAACAATGGTCAGATGATGCAAGTTCCAATATCTGCAGTATCTAACACCGAAAAAACTACTACTTATAATCAAATAAAAAGAAAAAATCAGAAACGAGTAATGACCATTTATTCAAATGTTTTAACTGGATATAATGGAGATGAAATTACAAAACAAATTAAAGCAAGTTTAAACGGATATGAATTGCCAAAATCGGTTTCTTACTCGTTCTCTGGTGTTCAGGAAGAGCAAGGGAAAAATCAAAATTTTTTAATGTTGGCTCTATTTTTAGCCTTAGCCGGAATCACGGTTATTATTGTTTTGCAGTTTAACTCAATATCAAAAACCGTTGTGATTTTGTTTACAGTAATTTTAAGTTTTAGTGGCGTTTTTTATGGTTATGTAATTGCAAATATGGATTTTGTAATTTTAATGACTATGATGGGAATAATTTCGTTAGCCGGAATTGTAGTTAAAAACGGAATAGTTTTGATGGATTTCTTTGTACTAGTTTTAGACAGAAAAGTAGAAGAAAAAGGACTAACATCTCATGATGATTTAACCCTTGACGAAATAAAAGATGGAATTATAGAGTCTGGAAAATCGCGTTTGCGTCCCGTTTTATTAACTGCATTAACTGCTGTTTTAGGGTTGATTCCGCTAGCTATAGGTTTAAACTTCGACTTTTTCTCTCTTATTACCGATTTAAATCCACATGTTTTTATTGGTGGAGACAATGTAATTTTCTGGTCGCCACTTGCTTGGACAATTATTTTCGGATTGACTTATGCCACAGTTTTAACTCTGGTAATGGTTCCCGTAATGTTTTATTTGGTAAAACGCACCAAATATTGGTTACGAGATAGACGAAATACTAGAGTTGAAAACCAAAATTTACAATTAGCATAAATATAATTAATTAAAAAAAAGGGTCGTTTTCAAAATTTTGAAACGACCCTTTTTTATTTCTATCCAAAGTGTTTATTTAGAAATTATGACTTTAAAAGTTTTAAAAAACTCCCCATCAGAGATTTTAACAAAATAAATGCCATTATAAATACTGTCAGTTTCAATAATACTTAAAGTGCTTCCTTGTAAAATTTTAGTCGATTTTACTACTTTTCCTAGTTCATCAATCAAATCAACATTCAAATCTGCTTCTAATAAATCAGTTTGAATCGCAATAAAATCAGATGCAGGATTTGGCGATATTGATATTTTGGTTTTATTGATATCAAAAGAGTTTGTAGCCAAATAAGTTGTTGTGCCCGTTGGCACAGAAGTTACTGTAGATGAAACTACGTTTCCGTAAAAAGTAGGTCCTACAACATAAGGATAGGCAGAATTATAATTAGAATCTACAGTTGTAAAATAACAATAAATTCCATTTGGATATTCGGGAGTTACACAAAATCGTCCGTTATGAATATCTAAATAAGTTGGATCTGTAGGATGTGAAATAAATTCATAATCTTCTCTAAAATATCCGTTAAAATATGTTGTACTTACTGCTGGACCATTTGTTCTTGTAGTATTTGTTTTTAATTGATAGCTAGATTTCATTCGTGCAATACCACCTGTTCCATTCACATTTGTATAAGCATAAGCTCCATAAATAGGAAATCCGTCATAGGCAAACCCAAGTAATGGCGAGTGATCAGAAGGATTTATAACATATAATCCGTCTGATGGATACGTGTTACAAACTGTTGATAGTACTTGCAAATCAAGATTAAACGCACTTGGATTTTGATGATGGTGATAATTTCCCATAGCTGGATGTGCTTTTGCGCAATCAAAACCTGCTCTTTCTGCAGGAATTGCATCTCTATTCCATGCTTGAGTAGTTGCAGGTCCACCTGGGCAAGGTGAGTTTCCTGGTCCTCCACAAAGTGAAGCAGTAGTATTATTCCAGGCTACTCCATCACGATAATCAAACAAAGCAACCCCATTTATAAAAACTCCAATATTACCTCCAGTGGTTGCGGTGGCTGTGCCGGTATTTTGTGTTGGTGATAACGGAAATTTAAAAATTTTATTTTGTGCAGTAGCAAGCGACGGATTCCCGTCTTGAAAAGGTCCTGTTATGTAAGCTGGAATTCCTGTTGCCGAAACATAAACATTTGTAGTATTATATTGAACTGTTTGAATATTTGCTTGCACGGCATCAACTATTGGGGTTGAGTTTCCTGCAACATAATGCCTTCCTGTTATGTTTGTAGTATTTTTTAACCATGCTGTTATGGCAGGGTTGGTTTGAGAAAATAAGGAATAGTTTAAAAGCAAGATTACAACGATAAATTTTTTCATGGTTTTTTGATTATATTAATGGTTAGACGAAAGATGTTTTAAATTCTTGTGTTTGTTATAAAATTTATTACTTTGGATAAGAATATCTTGGATTATAAAGAAATTCTTTGTCAGATAGTGTTTTTAAAAAAGCAACTAAATCGGTTCTGTCATTATCAGATAAATTCATGGGTTTAGATAATTCTTTTGGTAAATTTTTTGCGCCACTAAGAGAATTATAATGTTTTATTACTTCATTCAATGTTTTAAATCGCCCGTCGTGCATGTATGGAAATGTAAATTGAATATTTCGTAATGTTGGAACTTTAAATTTTAAGGAATCTATGGGATTTTGTGTTATTTTCATTCGTCCAATATCGTTTAATGTTGGGTCAATTTGCAAACCATTACGCTCAAACTTTTCACTTGTAAACAATGGTTCTTTATGGCACGAAGCACAGTTTTGCTTAAACAAATTATATCCTTTGAGCTCCATATCTGTAAATTGATTTTTGTTTCTCATTACATTATCATATTTTGAATTTGAAGATGTTAATGAAACAACAAATTGAGACAACGCTTTTAAAATTAATTGTCCTGTAATGTTTTTTGTGCCAAAAGCCTTATCAAATAAAGCAGGATATTTTGTTGTTTTTTCTAACTTTAAAACTATATTTTCTAACTTTTCATCCATTTCAAATTCACTCAAAATTGGAGCTAGCGGTTGCATATCTAAATGATTGACTCCACCATCCCACATGAAATTTTTTGTCCAAGCTAAATTTTGTAACGATAACGAATTTCTAACTCCAATTTTTCCATCTATTCCATGACTCAAATCATGATCGACATGCGTAAAACCCGTTTGTTGTAAATGACAACTTGAGCACGAAATTGTATTATCTCTTGAAAAAATGGGGTCATAAAATAAATTTCTGCCCAGTTGAAACCCGTCTTCGGTTAATTTATTTTTAGAAAAATCGTAAAATGGTTTTGGCCATCCTTTTGGAATATCAAAATACAAGGGCGTAAACGCACTTTTAGAAAATGCAAAAATTGCAAATACTAAAATGCCAAACAAAATAATTTTACACAGGATGTATTTCATTTTACAGAAAATAATTTTGTTGTCATATCGGCAATTTTCATGGCATCGTTACAGGGAGTCATTATCGTATTTGTGCTGACTAATTTAATTTGATCAAACATTTTTGATAAATCAACTATTATAGGTACTTCGACAGCACTAATTGATGAAGAATCAAGTTGTATTTCGACATTTCTCAAGGCATAATTTGGTTTTAAATAGCCTCCTAAATGAAAATGAAATTCGTTTTTGCGGGTAGAACAACTTGAACTTTTTCCTTCAATTTTCATATTAATATAGCCACTCTGCCACGCCCAATACATTCCTTTTGTAGGGTCTAAATCGCCAGATAAAGCTCCAGAAACCGAATTTAGACTATCAATTCCTATATTAAAATTTATTTTTGAAATAGTTTTATATGTTTTTTTATACAGCGCAATTGATAGCGAGCTACTATTTTCTATATCTATAAGATGTGGTTTTTTATCTTTATATTTCGAATTATCAGTAAATTGCAATTCAACATTCGAAATATAAAATTTCAGTTTAGTAATTTGTAAGGTGTCTATTTTAGAAATATATTTTTTATCTAATTCTAAGGGTTCGTTTCTCCATTTTAAATTAAATTTTAAAACTAATGAGTCATTTTTTTTTTGAGCAAAAAAAGTTATACAAAATAATAATGATCCTATAAGAAACAACTTGTTTTTACTAATCATGTCTTGGTTTTCTATCTTTAGAAAATATTCTGGATAGTTCTTGTGTCAATGCTTCAAAATCATGTAACTGATTTTTGTTGCAAAGTTTTTTAATATTTAAAAAATGATTAAAATGGGTAGCTTCAATCTCTTGTTGCAAGTGACCCAAAATTAAAATTAAACTATCCTTTTTTACGGTGTTAATTGATTTTTGATTTAATAATAAATACAATTCATTTTTTGTGTTTCGAATACTGTCTTGAATATTTCTAATCTCTCCTCTATGCAATTGAATACATTTATCGTAGGCGATTGTCTGATTTTTGTCAAAATGTAATTCATGAATTATTATTTGTCTTGGTTCTCTATCTCCTTCATGATGTTGCCGAAAAAAACCGTCTTTTGCTCCTGAAAAAAGTAAAAAACCGAGGGTTCCAAAATTCAAAATCAAAAGGAAAACAACAGCTATTGTTAGTAATTTAGATTTTTCCATAATTAGTAGTACAATTGATTGTCTTTATTTATCTCGCTCAAAATCGAAGCTACTTTGTTCTGATTTTGATTTAATTTTTCGTGTATCAATGCAACGTTTATACCGACCAATAAAATTATCGATGCCGCTGCAATCCAAATAGTTTGCATAGAAACCGTTTTTTGTTCTAACATTTTGGTTTCGATTTTTGAAAATAAATCTTCGTTTGGAATCACATTTGAAATTCCGTTTAGACTATTTAAAATTTTAGAAACATACTGCTCTTGATTCATATATTTAAAATTTATTTGATGCTTATTAACTTTGGTCTACAGTGTATATTTATTTTTTAAACCACATAGAGAAATCGATTCTTCTTCTGAATAAGAAGATTTTAGAAATTTATTTTTTCACATAGCTATCAATTCTATATAAAAGCAAAGCTCTTTTAAAGGTTGTATTTTCTATCTTTCTATGTGGTTAAATATATTTATAGCACAAAATCTAGTTTTTTTAATTTTTATTAGTTACTCTTAGACGAAAATAGTGTTTATTTCTTGCGATAATTTTCAAATTTTCTAGAAAGTTTGTCTTTCAAAGTGCTTTTTGCTCTGAAAAGTAAGGACTCGATAGCAGAAATACTTAAATTCATGATTTCTGCAATTTCAGGATTACTTAACATATCGAGTTTTGATAACAAAAATGCCGTTTTTTGATTTTCTGTTAATTCGTTTATAACTTCAAACAATAACTTTGCATCTTCTTTTTGTTCCATCGCAATTCCGGGATGCTCAAAATTTGAAACATTTTGTAGCCCAGAATCAGATTTTCTTCCGAAAATAAAAAATCTTTTTTTGCTGTTTTTATACTTTATATAATCTAAACATTTGTTTATAGTAATTCTGTAAATCCATGTTTTTATAGACGATTGTGCTTTAAATTTATCCATTGATTGAAATACTTGCACAAAAACATCTTGAGTAATTTCTTCTGCATCTTCTATATTTTGAAGATAATTTAATGCAACATTATAAACCAAAAGTTTATATTGATTATAAATCTCCTCGCTATTATTTGAATTACTATTCATTCCCTCACAAACTAAGTATTAAATTAGTTCAAGCAAAAATATACATTTTATCATTTCGTTTTAATTTTGGGGATAATCATTGTCTTTCTCGTTTATTAATTATTTGAATAGTGCCATTTCTTTGTTGCTGAACTAGTTTCTATGTAGGCTGAACTACTTTCTTTGTAGGCAGAACTACTTTCTTTGTAAGCAGAACTACTTTCTTTGTAGGCAGAACTAGTTTCTTTGTAAGACGAACTACTTTCTTTGTAGGCAGAACTAGTTTTCTTATGAGATGAACTAGTTTCTATGTAGGCAGAACTAGTTTCTTTGTAAGCTGAACTAGTTTCTTTGTAGGATGAACTAATTACTTTGTAGGATGAACTAATTACTTTTTAAGTTAAAATTTGTTGAAAAATTTTCAGAATATAAAGATTATTGCATCAAGTAAACTTAAAAATTTATTTTAAACTCATCGAGAAATATAATCTAAATAAAAAAGCCAAATCTGATTACTCAAATTTGGCTATTCATATTTTGTTTAAAGAAAATTTTCTTACCCTTTCAAGGCTTCTGCTCCACCAACAATTTCTAAAATTTCGTTAGTAATTGCCGCTTGGCGTGCTTTATTGTAAGTTAATTTTAATTGGTTTCTTAAATCGGTTGCATTGTCAGTTGCTTTGTGCATTGCAGTCATTCGTGCTCCGTGCTCAGATGCAAAAGAATCTCTTATAGATTTGTACAACTGTGTTTTCAACATCTTTGGTATTAATGTTTCTACAATTTCTTCTTTTGAAGGTTCAAATATATAATCGCCAGTCATAACTGGTTTAGCTTCGCTCAGTTCGCCATTGGCTTGGGTATCTGTTTTTATTGAGGCCAAAGGTAAAAACTGTTCTACTTGAACGATTTGTGTTGCTGCATTTTTAAACTGATTATAAACAACTTCAATCTTATCATAGTCGGCCGCGATAAATTTATCTGTCAATGTTTGTGCTATCTCGGCTACATTGTCAAAAGTCAAATTGTCATAAACAGCACTTTTGTTTTCAATAACTGTACTGGTTTTTGTCAATATATCGTTTCCTTTTTTTCCTATAGCAAAAACATCAACTTGTTTGCCAGGATATAAATCGATTAAAACTTTTACTTGCTTAATAACATTTGTATTAAATGCACCACACAATCCTCTGTTTGAAGTTATTGCTACTAATAAAACTTTTTTTACTTCTCTTTGTTTGGTAAAATCACCTCCAACTTCTCCATCAAGTGTCGAAGATAAATTTTGTAATAATTCGGTCAATTTTTCAGAATAAGGACGCATTGCAGTGATTGCATCTTGCGCTTTTTTAAGCTTCGCCGCAGAAACCATTTTCATAGCCGATGTAATTTGCATCGTCGATGAAACTGAAGTGATTCTATTTCGGATTTCTTTTAAGTTTGCCATGTTTATTTAGTAAGTAGTAATTAGTGAATAGTCATTAGCTCTTTACTAATCACTATTCACTATTCACTTAAAATTAGTTATATTTTGCCGAAAGCTCTTTAGCTACTTTTTCTAAAACATCTGTAATCTCATCTGTAAACTTACCTGCTTTTAGTGCATTTAAAGTATCTCTGTGTTTGTTATTCAAAAATTCGATATAATCTCTTTCAAACTCTTTAACTTTGTTTACAGGTACAGTTTTTAATAAATTTTTAGAACCAGCATAAATAATTGCAACTTGATCTTCGACAGTATACGGGTCGTTTACTGCTTGTTTCAAAATTTCAACATTACGTCTTCCTTTTTCAATTACATTTAAAGTTACAGCATCTAAATCTGAACCAAATTTTGCAAATGCTTCTAATTCACGAAACTGAGCTTGGTCTAGTTTTAAAGTACCCGCTACTTTTTTCATTGATTTAATTTGTGCATTTCCACCTACTCGAGAAACCGAAATACCTACGTTAATAGCAGGACGAACTCCTGAATTAAACAAATCACCATCAAGAAAAATCTGACCATCTGTAATCGAAATTACATTTGTCGGGATATATGCCGAAACGTCTCCTGCTTGAGTTTCTATAATCGGTAAAGCTGTTAATGAGCCACCACCTTTTACAATTGGCTTCAAATTATCTGGCAAATCGTTCATATTTTTTGCAATATCATCGTCTGCAATAACTTTACAAGCTCTTTCTAATAATCGAGAGTGCAAGTAAAAAACGTCTCCCGGATATGCTTCACGACCTGGAGGTCTTCTTAATAAAAGAGAAACTTCGCGATATGCCACAGCTTGTTTTGATAAATCATCATAAATTATCAAAGCTGGACGACCTGTGTCTCTAAAATATTCTCCAATCGCTGCTCCTGCAGATGGTGCATAAACTTGCATCGGTGCAGGGTCAGAAGCATTTGCTGCTACAATTGTAGTATAAGCCATAGCTCCTTTATCTTCTAGGGTTTTTGCAATTAATGCAACTGTTGAAGCTTTTTGCCCAATAGCAACATAAATACAATATACAGGTTGACCTGCATCATAAAATTCTTTTTGATTCAAAATGGTATCAATACAAACGGTAGTTTTACCTGTTTGACGATCGCCAATTACTAACTCACGCTGACCACGTCCTACTGGAATCATTGCATCGATAGATTTAATTCCTGTTTGTAATGGCTCGGTTACTGGTTGACGAAAAATTACACCTGGTGCTTTACGCTCCAATGGCATTTCGAATAATTCGCCTTCAATTGCACCTTTACCATCTATTGGGCTTCCTAGGGTGTTTACTACACGACCTACAATTCCTTCTCCAACTTTTAAAGATGCTATTCGCTGTGTACGTTTTACCGTTGAACCTTCACGAATTCCTGTTGATGGTCCTAAAAGTACCACTCCAACATTGTCTTCTTCTAGGTTTAAAACGATAGCTTCTAATCCGTTATCGAATTGAACTAACTCACCGTATTGTGCGTTTGAAAGACCGTAAACTCTTGCAATACCATCACCTACTTGTAAAACAGTTCCTACTTCTTCTAAAGTTGCACCAGATTCAAAACCTGATAATTGCTGTTTTAATATTGCTGAAATTTCAGCTGGATTAATTTCTGCCATACTTATATATTTTTATCTACCTAAATTTATATTTAACCCAGACCTTTGTGGCGTTTGGTTATTATTAATTATGATTGTATTTGGACTTGTATTACTTCTATTTAATCTATCCGAAAATGGGGTTCCATATTTTTCAACTAATCTGTCTACTTTATCAGGATTTAAGGTTCCATCTTCATTGATAGCTTTGCTATTATAAATAGCTTGAACAATAGTTTTTTGCCGATTTTGCATTTCAATTTTCATTTTCTGACCTACAAATACTATTTCATAATAACTCAAAGTCCCTTGAGGATTTGAAGGTGTTCTTGGCTCTTCTCCTTGAATACTTATTGTTTTTATAAATACTAACTCTTCCTTTTGATTATTTAACAAAGAACAAGTAGAATCAAAAGTACCGCAGTCTTGATATTTTATCCAAGGAGTTCCATCAATTAAAATATCTCCTTTTTTAAATTTAACTTCTTGCGAAAAATTAACTAAAGAGAATGTCAACATCAGTACTAAAAAAATGATTTTAACTATTTTCATATTATCTTAATTATTAAATTCTCTTTTCAACTGTTGTAATTTGTTAGCAACAGAAGCGTTATATTGCATGTCGCCAATTGTTAAAATAAATCCTCCTATTATATCAGGATTTATAGTGTTTACAATTGTTATTTTCTTGTCAGAAAAGGTTGCAATTTTTGCCAGTACTTGCTTTTCTAACTCAGGCGTCAAGGGAATCGCTGTTGTAACTTTGGCAACTTGAAGTCCGTTATTTTCATCAAAAATAGCATTGTATTGCACTGCAATCTGATACAAAATTTCAAACCTTTTATTATCATTCAACAACTGAAATAATTTTAAAGTAACGGGGTCAACTGCCGAAAAAATGGCTTCAACTGCTCCTTTTTTTACTTCAATCTTAATTATTGGATTTGTCAAAAAATCTTTAAGTTCTTGACTTCCAGCAATAGAATTTGCTATTTGCTTCATGTCTGTATTAACTGCGGCGGCTTTCCCAGCTTCAGTAGCAAAATCTAGTATTGCTTTGGCATATCGTATTGCAGCTCTTGACATAATATTAATTTAATTTAGCATCGTCCAGCATTTTCTCAACTAGTTTAGTTTGAGAATTTTTGTCTGACAATTCGTTTCTTAATACTTTTTCAGCAATTTCTAACGATAAAGATGAAACTTGATTTTTCAAATCACTCATAGCTGCATTTTTTTCTGCTGTAATTGCTGCTTTGGCTTGAGCAATAATTTGTTCGCCTTGAACTTGAGCTTCTACCTTTGCATCCAAAATCATTTTTTCTTTTATTTCTCGTGCTTCTTTCAACATTACTTCACGCTCAGCTCTTGCATCAGCTAATAATTTCTCATTATCTGATTTTAAATTTTGCATTTCTTTTTTTGCATTTTCTGCTGCTAATAAAGCATTTTTGATGCCATCCTCACGTTCGTTAACCGAGTCAAGAATAGGTTTCCAAGCAAATTTTCTTAACAAAAATATTAATCCAACAAATATTAAAGTTTGCCAGAAAAATAAACCTAACGAAAAATCATTTATTAACTTTTCCATAATATGATTTGTAGTGTGTATATTGTAATAATTGTTTGATTTAATTAAAACCAAAGTTGCAACCAACCGTTACAACTTTTGGCTTTTTTTGTATTATTTTACTGCAAATAATGCTGCAAATCCAATACCTTCAATAAGTGCTGCTGCAATAAGCATAGCTGTTTGAATTTTTCCAGAAGCTTCTGGTTGACGAGCAATAGCGTCCATTGCAGATCCACCTATTCTCCCGATTCCAATTCCAGCTCCGATTACTACTAATCCAGCTCCGATTAAATGAAGATTTCCTTCCATAATGTATATATATTTAATTAAACATTCTTTTTTAATGAGCTTCTTCATGATGGTGCTCTTCGACAGCAGAACCAAAATATAAAGCAGATAACATGGTAAAAATATAAGCCTGTAGCAAGGCTACTAAAATTTCGATAATTGAAATCGCAAACGACAACATAAATGACAAACTGCTTCCTAACCAACTTTTAAATATAAACATTAATGCAACTAAACTCATCAATACAATATGTCCCGCAAAAATGTTTGCATACAAACGTATCATTAACGAAAATGGTTTAATGATTGTTCCTAATAATTCAATTGGGATTAATATAATTTTCATAGGCACAGGAACTCCCGGCATCCAGAAGATATGACCCCAATAATTTTTGTTTGCAGTAAATGTTGTAATAAGATAAGTTACTAAAGCCAAACCTGCTGTGATTGCTATATTCCCAGTTACATTAATCCCAAAAGGCATTAACCCAAAAATATTTAAAAACCAAACAAAGAAAAAAATAGTTAACAAATGACTCATGTATTTTTTATAATGTTTTTCTCCAATGTTTGGAATGGCAATTTCATCACGAACGTACAACACGATAGGCTCAAAAAATCGACCAGCACCTTTAGCAATCCCACCATTTTTGTTAAACGATTGTGCTAAACCTGTAAATAATAAAAACATTAAAATGGCAACTATCAACATTGATAATACCCCTTTTGTTATTGATAAATCTAATACTTTTTCGTTTGTTGGGCTTTCTTGAACTTCTTTGATTATGCCAGAAGAATCTGTTTTATATATTTGTTCGTGGTGAAGTTTATAATAATTACCATCTACAAAAGTTAATGATTTTTGATTATTAAAATTAGATGATGAAAATATATGAAAACCGTTGTCCCATATAATTATAGGTAACGAAAACCCGTAATGTTGTTTCTCGTCGGCACTTGAAAAAAATATAAAACTATGTCCATCTAGTACATGGTGCTGAATAACCTCATCAATTTTTTCTTGTTTTTCGGCTTGTTCTCTGTCTTCAATTGACAATTGTTCAATTTTTACTGGCAATGTGTTTGTTTCATTTGCAGTAGAAAACAATGGCAAAAAAGCAACTAAAGTGGCTATAAAAAAGTGGAGTGATTTTTTTGGAAACACCATAACTATCAATTATCTTAAATTTTACTTTTCAAATTTGGTGCAAAAGTACGTTATATAATTAATATAGTAAAGTTTACAATATCATTTTTTGATGAAATTATCGATTTTGCACAATTTTATTGCTTATTGTTCAAAATTCTTATCGCAAATAGCGTTTCTATTACTAAATATAACATAAAAATGGCAAAAAAATTAATTTTTTCTGATGCTATAAATTTGTTACTCGAGTTTAATATAGGTTTTAAAAAAATATAACAAATTCCCATTTTAAATAGCGTCAATCCCATAAAAGTATAGCCTACATTATCGATTGTTTTTTGCTTTACTAGTATCAATAGTAAAATTATTACCATTGTAGAAATCATAAAACAAAAATACAAACAGAAAATTGAATACTGAAAACCAGATTCAATAAACTGAAAACCAAAGAAATATACTAAAAATTTATGTGTTGCAAATGCACAAATAGAAACAAAGAATATATTTAATAAAGGTTTAATTTGGTAGAAATTCATTTACAAATAACTGTATTTTGAAAACTGATTTTTAAATTATAAAAATAATGCTTTTAATTCGGTAGCTTCGTGTGGTTTCATTTTTCCTGCAAGAACTAAACTCAATTGTTTGCGACGTAAAGCGCCTATAAATCTCGACTTTTCCTCTTCTGTTTGTGGTTCAATTTGAGGAACTTCAACCGGATTTCCCGTCTCGTCTACCGCTACAAAGGTATAAATAGCCTCGTTTGCCTTGCTGCGAATACCCGATTCTCTGTCTTCTAACCAAACATCGATAAAAATTTCCATTGATGTTTTAAATGCGCGAGACACTTTTGCCTCAACAGTAACAACACTTCCCAGCGGAATTGATCTATTAAAAGCAACATGATTTACACTTGCTGTAACTGTAATTCTGCGAGAATGTCGTCGTGCAGCAATACTTGCGGCTCTGTCCATTCGAGCTAAAAGTTCGCCACCAAACAGATTGTTTAATGGGTTTGTCTCGCTAGGCAAAACCAAATCTGTCAATATTGTCAACGAATCTGATGGGAATTTTGGGGTCATCTTTTTTTTTGCAAAGGTACTCATTTAGTTTGAACGTGTTTTCAACGATTCTAGAAAAATTTAATTTTAAAACAGTAATTCTTAATCATGAAATCAATAAAAGTTTAAGTAATCAAAACACAATTTTTATTGCACATTGAATAACAATATTTTACATTTGTTTTTCAAATCACTGCCAAATGGAATCAATATCTGCCGAAGCAAACTATGTTTTACGCTTTATAAATCAAACTAATAAATCTGTTTTTTTGACGGGAAAAGCTGGAACTGGAAAAACTACACTTCTCAAAGAAATAATAAAATCGACTCACAAAAACACGGTTGTCGTTGCGCCCACCGGAATTGCGGCTTTAAATGCTGGTGGAGTAACTATACATTCGATGTTTCAACTTCCTTTTGGTGGTTTTATTCCCTCAAATAATGTTGATGCTCATTACTCTAACGGACTTAAATTTGAATCAAAAGATACCTTGCGACGTCATTTTAGAATGAGTGCTTTAAAAAAAGCGGTTATTCAAAATATGGAGTTGCTCATTATAGATGAAGTGAGTATGCTAAGAGCAGATTTGATGGATGCCATCGATTTTATGCTGCAAAGTGTTCGTAAAAAAAAACAAGCTTTTGGGGGAGTTCAGGTGCTTTTTATTGGCGATTTGATGCAACTTCCTCCCATAATAAGAGACGACGAATGGAAAACCTTGCGTGAATATTACAAAGGAAAATACTTTTTTCACTCACATGCCATTCAACAAAATCCACTTTTGTACATTGAATTATCTAAAATATTTAGGCAAACCGATACTGTTTTTATTGATATTTTAAATAATCTTAGAAACAATCAAATAACGACAGAAAATATTAAGTTTTTGAACAAATTTGTACATCCAAATTTTGATTTAAAAGCAAACAAAGGATACGTCACTCTTACCACCCATAACACAAAAGCAGATAGTATTAATGCACAATCACTATCAGATTTAGAAGGAATATCAAAATCGTACAAAGCTCAAATAATAGGCGATTTTCCTGAGAAAATTTTTCCTTTAGACGAATATTTAGACTTAAAAATTGGAGCTCAAATTATGTTTATAAAAAACGATTTATCGCTCGACAAAAAGTTTTTTAACGGAAAAATGGGAATTATAAAATCGATATTTGACAACGAAATTTTAGTTCATTTTGTAGATGAAAATAAAATTGTGGAGGTTGAACGATATGAATGGCAAAACATTCGATATTTAGTTAACGAAATGACCAAGGAAATTGAAGAGGAGGTATTAGGAACATTTACACATTATCCAATAAAACTGGCTTGGGCAATCACCGTTCATAAAAGCCAAGGATTAACTTTTGATAAAGCTGCGCTCGATGTTTCTCAAGTTTTTGTTCCCGGTCAGGCTTATGTTGCATTATCGCGTCTACGTTCGCTTGATGGGTTAATTTTACTTTCGCCAATTCAAATGAATGGAATTTCAAATGATGATGACGTGATGAATTATGCTACAAACAAAGCATCTGCAACAGTGCTACAAACTGCATTGCAAACTGAAACTAAAAATTTTATTCATAACTATCTTAAAAATAGTTTCGATTGGATTGAGCTGGCTAAGGAATGGCGCAATCATAAATTTAGTTATCAAGAAGGTGATAAATCACTCAAGGCACAACACAGCAACTGGGCAACAACTCAAATGGAATTGTGCGAATCTTTGATCAATCCTGCTGTAAAATTTATGGCGCAACTCGACAAATTATTTCGTGAGCATCATGTTGATTTTAATTTTGTTAACGAACGTTTTCAAGCGGCTTACATTTACTTTTTTGAGAAACTGGATCGCTTAGTTTATCAAATTTTATATAAAATTGAAGAGGTAAAACGAATCAAACTAGCAAAACAATTGTATTTAAAATTGTTAGATTTAGAAGAATTGCAAGTAAATGTTACTTTGCAGTTAATGAAAGCAAAAAAACTTATAGAAATTGTTATCCTAAACCAAGATATAAGCAAGGAAAGTTTAAATAACCCAGAAATAAAAAATTATAAAACAAAAAAAATAGAACAAATTGCACTCGATTTTAAAAACAACAATTTAAGCTTGGTTGAAAATGAAGAAGCAGTAAGTTATTATCAACCAAAAAAAAAGAAATCAGAAAAAGAAACAAAAAAACCAACTACACAAATTACTTATGAGCTTTGGGTTGAAAAAAATACAATAGATGAAATTGCCCTTATTCGTAAATTAACAGTTAGCACCATCTTGGGACATTTTACAAAATTAATTCTAGATAAAGCTGTAGATATTAAAAATATTTTGCCAAAGGAAAAACTAGAAACTCTTTCGAAACTATTTGAAAATTATAATGAAGAATCGTTAAATCCTTTAAAAGAGCAAGTTGGCGATGAATATTCCTGGGACGAGTTGAAGATGTTCAAAGCTAGTTTGGGTTAATTAATACTGATTTTAACTCAATATTATTAGTTGACAACCATTGTTAATTTAGTTTGTTTTAAACATGTTTTGTAACTTTGCCCAAAAAAATGCTATCTATTTTAAAAAAATACAAAATTTTTATTTCATTTTTTGTGTTGTTCTCAATACTAACTATTACTGCGTTTTACTTTGTTTTAAAACCCAAAAAAAATCTACCTATTTACAATCCTGCAGATGTAAACCCAGAGTTAGTAGACTCTACCATTCAATATGTAGCAAACGAACATTTTATTGCCGATTTTAAATTCACAAATCAAAATGGCAAAATCATAACACAAGACGATTATAAAGGAAAAATTTATGTTGCCGATTTTTTCTTCACGACTTGTCAATCTATCTGTCCTAAGATGACTAATAATATGGTTTGGTTGCAAGAAAAAATTAAAAACAACAAAAAAGTTTTACTCCTATCTCATTCTGTCACTCCAGATATTGATAGTGTTTCAGTATTAAAAAAATATGCCTTAAAAAAAGGAGTAATAGATAGTAAATGGAATCTAGTAACAGGAAATAAAAAAGATATTTATTATCTAGCCAGAAAAAGTTATTTGGCAGTAAAAACAGGAAAACCATCTGAAATGTACGATATGGTGCATACTGAAAATTTTGTTTTAGTCGATTCTAAAAAACGTATTAGAGGATTTTATGACGGAACAAATCTTGATGGCCCAACAGAAAAGGGTATAAAAAATGTAAAGCAATTGCTTGAAGATATTGAGTGGTTATGCAAAAATGAAACTCCATAAATAAAAAAATAACAATAAAAATTGGCTTTAGACTAATAAATATATATAACCACAAAGAAACATAGAAAACATATCCTTTAAAAGAGCTTCGCTTTATATAGAATTGATAGCTATGTGAAAAAATATATTTCTAAAATTTTATTATTCAGAAGTATAATCTATAGCTCTATGTGGTTTAAAAAATAAATATACATTTTAGACCAAAGCCTAAAAATTTCATAAATCTGCCTTGAATTTAGTTACACTGAAAACTTAATTTTGATGATAAACGTAATTGTTTTGAAGTAAAATTGTAATTTTGTATTTTAATTCAATCTAAATAAACAATTGAAAATCTCTCTTTCAAATTTTAAAATAGGTCAAAAAGGAATTATATCTGATATAAATGTAGACGAAATTCCTTTAAAACTTCTGGAAATGGGTTGTTTGCCAGGAAATTTGGTAGAGTTAGTTCAAATAGCACCTTTTGGAGATCCATTATATTTTATCATCAATGATTCTCATGTTGCTATTAGGGTTGAAACGGCAGAAAAAATTTCAATTTTTGCTGAAAATAATTCATATTAATGGCTCAAAATAACTTGAAAGTAGCTCTGATTGGCAATCCAAATACTGGTAAAACTTCGGTTTTTAATCAGCTTACAGGTTTGCATCAACAAGTGGGAAATTATCCTGGAATTACGGTCGAGAAAAAAATTGGATTTTGCAAATTATCTAATACCGTTAAGGCTACAATTTTAGATTTACCTGGAACTTACAGCCTAAATGCAAGTTCTATTGACGAGAATTTAGTTATTGAATTATTACTTAATAAAAACGACGAGAATTTTCCTGATGTTGCAGTTGTAATTACTGAAGTTGAAAATTTAAAACGAAATTTGTTGCTTTTTACCCAAATTAAAGATCTTGAAATTCCTACTATTTTGGTCATTAATATGAGTGACCGAATGAGCGTAAAAGGAATAGATTTAGACATTCCATTTTTAGAAAAAGAGTTAAAAACAAAAATAGCGTTAGTCAGTTCAAGAAAAAATATTGGCATTGATGAAATTAAAAATTTAATTTTAAATTATACTTCTATTTCTACCGAACCTTGTTTGAATGCTTCCAGCATAGATGAAGACTATTTTGATAAACTCCGCAAGGCATTTCCTAAACAATTGCTTTACAAACTCTGGCTTGTAATTACTCAAGATGTAAATTTTTTAAATCTTGAACGAAATGAAATTGAAAGTAATTTTACTAAAAGCAAAACCGATTTAAAACAATTACAGCAAAAAGAAACCATCAAAAGATACCAGTTTATTAATGATACTTTAAAAATTGGACAAAAAATTGATACTTCAAAAGCTACTGATTTTAGAGCTAAACTTGATCGGGTACTGACTCATAAATTTTTTGGATATATTATTTTCTTTGGCATTTTGCTTATAATTTTTCAATCTATTTTTAACTGGTCAAGTTTCCCAATGGATTTGATTGATGCTACTTTTGCAAATTTTGCCTCATATGTAAAAATGCATCTGCCGGCTGGCGAACTCACAAATTTAATTGCCGAGGGAATAATTCCAGGAATTGGTGGAATTATTATATTTGTACCTCAAATTGCCTTTTTATTCTTGTTTATTTCAGTTTTAGAAGAAAGCGGCTACATGAGTAGAGTTGTTTTTTTGATGGATAAAATTATGCGACGATACGGTCTTTCTGGCAAAAGTGTAGTGCCTTTAATTTCGGGAACTGCATGTGCGATTCCAGCAATTATGAGTGCTCGAAATATCGAAAATTGGAAAGAGCGATTGATTACTATTTTAGTTACACCCTTCATAACTTGTTCGGCAAGATTACCCGTTTATGCTATATTAATTGCGCTTATAATTCCGCAGAAAAAAGTATTCGGATTTATAAGTTTACAAGGTTTGACCTTAATGATTTTGTATTTATTAGGGTTTGGTGTTGCCATAGCATCAGCTTATATTTTGAATAAAATTTTAAGAATAAAATCAAAATCCTATTTTGTAGTTGAAATGCCGAGTTATAAAATTCCGTTGCTTAAAAATGTTGCGATTAATATTTTAGAAAAAACAAAATCATTTGTTTTTGGAGCTGGAAAAATAATTTTAGCAATCTCAGTTATTCTTTGGTTTTTAGGCTCTCATGGACCCGATAACGATTTTGGAAAGGCACAGCAAATTGTTGAACATCATCAAGACAGTTTTCATGCTCCTTATAGCCCGAAACTATTAGAAGAAAAAATAATCTCATACAAACTAGAACATTCTTACATAGGAATTATAGGAAAATCAATTGAACCCGCAATAAAACCTTTGGGTTACGATTGGAAAATAGGTATTGCAGTGGTAACATCGTTTGCCGCACGTGAGGTTTTCGTGGGAACTTTGGCAACAATTTATAGTGTAGGAAACAATAGTAACGAAGAAGCAACTATAAAACAACAAATGAAGCACGAAATTCGTGAAGATGGAAAACCTGTTTTTAACTTTGCAACAGGAATTTCATTGTTGCTTTTTTATGCTTTTGCAATGCAATGTGTAAGCACGCTTGCAGTTGTTAAAAAAGAAACTAATTCATGGAAATGGCCAGTAATTCAGTTAGTTTTTATGAGCGGACTTGCCTATTTAGTTGCACTAACGGCTTATCAAATATTTAAATAATGAATATTCAAGAAATTTTAGTTTATATAATTTTAGTGGTTGCTGTCGGATTTTTATATCAAAAATTCTTTAGCAAAAAAAAACCTAAAAAAAATTGTGGCAATGACGATTGCGGGTGTCATTAATTCTTAAAAACAATTTTAATATACTTCTTTTTATCTTTCACAAGTAAGCCTTCTTTTGGATAAGGAAAAACTCCAATTCCTTTAATTTTTTTGGGGAAATAATTTTCAAACCATTTAATATTTTCAAGGCTATTGGTTGCGTTAAAAGTCAGGTTTTTTTCTTCGACTAATTTATTATTATTATATACTTCAATTGTTGTGGAAACTTCTCCAGCCCAAATACATTGTACATTTTCTGGACATCGTGAATCATCAAAAACATTTTTTAGTCGTAAATAAAATCCTTTTTTGGGGATACATTTTTTGGATGTGATTTTAATTTCGGATTGTGCATAAAACGAAATACTGCATAAAATTGTTATCAATAAAATTAACTTTTTCATATTCTAATTTTTTACAATAAATAATGGTATAGATATCTTATGTCTAAGTTTATCAACGGTTGTGCCAAATAGAATATCTTTCAAACCCATATGTCCGTGTGTTCCCATTACTAAAATATCAAAATTTCCATTGTTTACAATTTTCGGAATAGCTTTGTTGGGTTTTCCAAATCCGAGTTGTATTGCTATATTAAATCCTTTTTGGGTTAAAATTTCTTTGTATTCTAACAATAATTTTTCATCAATTGTAGTTTCGTGATCTTTAATATTTTCGCCATAAAATATAGCACCTATAGTTTCTACAACATGAATTAAAGTATAATTGGCTTCTTTTCCGCCCAGTTCAAAGGCTGCATTTATAGCTATTTGATCGGCATCCGAAAAATCTACAGAAATTGCAATATTCTTTTTGTTGTATGCTACAACTTTATTAAAATTTAATTCGAAATTATGAGGCAAATGATTTTGAATTTCGTGTTTTGCTTTAGTAATGAATGGTTTTAAAACAATATAAAACAACAAAATCAAAAATCCAAACGCCAGCGGAACAACCGTTAACCAAAGAATAATTGGATTATCCGAAGTTTGTAACCAACCATTTATTTCATCAAAAACTAATTTGGCGTTTAAGGAAACTATAATCAAGGCTACAAACCAAGAAACAATTTGAGTAATCTTAGAAATCTCAAAACCTTTCATTTTAGATTTATCTGAAACAAAATGAATCAACGGAATGATGGCAAATCCCAACTGCAAACTCAAAATTACTTGACTAAAAATTAGCATTTTTCCCGTTACGGTTTCGCCAAAAATGGAAATAACAATCACGGCAGGAACTATTGCAATCAATCGAGTAATTATTCGCCTTACCCAAGGCTGAATTCGTAAATTAAGATAACCTTCCATAATAATCTGCCCAGCCAAAGTCCCAGTAATGGTTGAACTTTGTCCTGCAGCAATTAAAGCCACAGCAAACAAAATTGGAGCCCATTTAGAACCTAACATAGGTGCTAATAATTGATGTGCATCTTGAATTTCGGCTACATGAAACAATCCGTTTTTATAAAAAGTGGCTGCAGCCAAAATCAAGATGGCTGCATTTACAAAAAACGCTAAATTCAACGCTATGGTTGAATCGATGAAATTATATTTCAAGGCTTGTTTGATTCCAGCTTTACTTCTATCAAATTTTCGAGTTTGCACCAACGACGAGTGTAAATATAAATTATGAGGCATTACCGTTGCACCAATAATTCCAATAGCAATATATAGTGCAGCTTTGTTTGGTAATGTTGGAATTAATCCTGTTAACACTTTTCCCATTTCGGGTTCGGCAAAAATCATTTCAAAAATAAATGAAAAACCAATAATTAAAACCAATGCAATGATGAAAGCTTCCATTTTTCGCATTCCTTTATTGATTAGAAAAAGTAGTAAAAAAGTATCTAAAACCGTAATCAAAACGCCATAAATCAAAGGCAATCCTGTAAGTAAATTTATTCCAATCGCCATTCCGAGAACTTCGGCTAAATCGCAAGCGGCTATTGCAATTTCAGCAAGAAAATACAAAATATAATTGATAAATGGCGAGTAGGTTTCTCGTGAAGCTTGCGCTAAATCACGTTGCGTAACAATTCCTAATCGGGCACTCAAACTTTGCAACAGCAACGCCATCAAGTTACTCATCAATAAAACCCAAACTAATGTGTAGCCAAACTGACTTCCGCCTGCCAAATCGGTTGCCCAATTGCCCGGATCCATATAGCCAACACTTATCAAATAAGCGGGTCCAAGAAACGCCAAGATTTTTCTAAAACCTGTTTTTTTGCCTTCTGTAGCAATCGATTGATTTACTTCTTCGAGTGATTTATTCATAATTTATTGCACTTTAATAAATAAATTTTCAGCTATTTTGTTAGAAATAGAAATGGTTTTAGAATTCAAAATTATTGTTAATGAGGAATCAAATTCTTCACGTGAAACCACTTTTATGTTAGAACCTAACGAAATATTTTGTTTGTCTAAATATTGCAAAAACTCTACTGACGAATTTTTTACTCCAACACATACATAATCTACATCTAATAAAGCTTCCGACAATAGAAGTTTGTCGATTTTAATAATTTCGCCTTTGTGATCAGGAATAGGGTCGCCGTGCGGATCAAATGCAGGAAATCCAAGGAATTTATCCAAACTATTGATTAGTTTTTCTGATTTAATATGTTCCAATTCTTCTGCAATTTCGTGTACTTCATCCCAAGAAAAATTTAACTTATTTACAAGAAAAGTTTCCCATAATCGGTGTTTTCTAACAATCATTTTAGCCAAAAGAACTCCATTTTCAGTTAAAGTAACACCTTGGTATTTTTGATAGGAAACCAATTCTTTTTCGGAAAGTTTCTTCAACATATCGGTTACTGATGAAGCTTTTGTTTCCAACATTCCCGCAATAGCATTTGTGTTTACGCCCTTTGGCGAGACCTGTGATATATGATAAATAACCTTGATATAATTTTCTTCTGAGATAGTCATCTTAAAATATTTTCACAAAAATACACAAAATTATTTAAAATAATATTTAGTTTTGTCTAAAAATTATTTTATGAAATTCAAAATTTGTATTTTTATCTTGTTTTCAATTCCATGCTTCTCACAAAACAAACCACTTGAAGCCGACAGACCAGACCAAACCGAAACGCCAGCCATTGTTCCAAAAGGAATGTTTCAGGCAGAAAATGGGTTTACATTTCAAAAAAATGATTCAGAAAGCACTACTTTTTCATTGCCATCTACCTTATGGAAATATGGTGTAAATAAAAATTTTGAGTTGCGATTGATAACTGATTTTGTTTCAGAAAAAAATCAAGAAGAAAAAGCAACGGGTTTACTTCCTGTTTTTATTGGTTTTAAAGTAAAGCTGATTGACGAAAAAGGAATTGTTCCAAAAACTTCTTTTATTGCTCATATTGGTTTGCCAAAATTGGCTTCAACAAAATATAAAGTTGATTATCTAGCACCAGAATTTAGGTTTACAATGCAACATACTTTATCCGATAAGTTAAATTTAGGTTATAATCTTGGTGTAGAATGGGATGGTTTTTCTGTCGAACCAACTTTTATATACACGCTTACAACTGGATATTCTTTGACAGAAAAATTGGGTTCTTATATTGAATTATTTGGTTTTTCTCCACAAAATGACAAAGCCAATCACAATCTTGATGGTGGATTTACTTATTTGATAAACAATAATTTTATGGTAGATTTGTCTTCGGGTTTTGGAATTTCAAAAACAGCCCCAAAATACTATTTTACTTTGGGAATTTCGTTTAGAATTTAATCGATGAAACACTATAATTACATATTTACGGGTTCAGGATTATCGGCTTTGATGACCGTTTATGAAATGATTTTGTCAGGAAAATTTAACGATAAAACCATTTTATTATTGGATAAAAATCCTAAAAAAAGTAACGATAGAACTTGGTGTTTTTGGGATAATTCCTCTCTTTTTGACGAAATAATTTCTAAAAAATGGGATGTTGCTCTTTTTGCAGATGCAACTTTTCAAAGAAATTTAGATTTGAATCCGTATCAATATAAAATGATAGACGGATTGAACTTTTATAATTTGGTTTTCGATTTAATTTCTAAACAAGAAAACATTCATTTTGCAAATCAGAAAGTTATCGATTTTGAAGAATTAGGAAATAAATGTATTATAAAAACCGATTCTGAAAATTATACTTGCAACAAGATTTTCAATTCAATTTATAATCCGAATTCAGTAAAAAATCAGTCGAAATATCCATTATTACAACAACATTTTATGGGTTGGTTTATAAAATCCAAAGAAGAAGTGTTTGATAAAAATACGGCAATTTTTATGGATTTTTCGGTCGAACAAAGAGGAAATACTCGATTTATGTACGTTCTTCCAACATCTTCAACCGAAGCATTATTAGAATATACTTTGTTTTCTAAAGATTTACTTTCTAAAGCAGCATATGAAAACGAAATCCAGATGTATATTAAAAAACTAGGAATTTCTGACTACGAAATCATCGAAAAAGAACAAGGAAATATCCCAATGACGAGTTATAAATTTTGGAAACACAACACCAAAAACATTCTAAATATTGGTTCTGTTGGTGGATGGACCAAAGCAAGTACGGGTTATACTTTTAAAAACACAATTAAAAAATCGAAAGCATTGATAAGGTTTTTAGAGAATTCCCTCGAATGCGCTCGGGATGACAAAACCGATTTTAGAAAATTTCATAAAACAGACAAATTTTGGTTCTATGATTTGTTGTTTTTAGATGTTTTATTCAAAAGAAATGACTTAGGTTCCAAGGTTTTTTCTGCTTTATTCAAAAAAGGAAATTCAATTTTAATCTTCAAGTTTCTTGATGAAGAAACTACGTTTTGGGAAGATTTACAAGTCATTTGGAAATGCCCGAAAAGACTTTTTGTTAGAGCTTTATTTGATAGAATTTTTAATTTCTTTTTTTAAGAAAGCTCCAAAACAAAAATGTTCCAAATACTGGCATCCAAATAATGATTAATGTCCATTTTAATTTTTCGTTGTCTGTTAAATTATTATTTTTCATTAAACCTGAAATGGTATAAAAATATTGAAAAACCAAATAAAGGAAAATTAGTATTGGAAAAATGGTGATTGTTGTATTCATGCTTAAATTTTATTTATTCAAATGTAATAAAATTTTATCTCTATCAAAGAATAACAAAACTTTATAATTGAAATTATAATAAAATTGCAATTCTGATTATCTTTGCAAAGGTTTTTGTTTGCAACAAATCTGCAATCAAAAATCATTAATCTTAAATCAAAAATATTATGTATCCAGAAGAAATGGTAAAACCAATGAGAGCAGAACTTTCTGACGCTGGTTTTCAAGATTTATATAATGCAGAAGCAGTAAAAAACGCTATTAAAGCAGAAGGAACAACACTCGTGGTTGTAAATTCAGTTTGTGGTTGCGCTGCTAGAAACGCCCGCCCAGGAGCAAAAATGAGTTTAGATGGAGCAAAAAAACCAAATCATTTAGTGACGGTTTTTGCTGGTGTTGATAAAGATGCCGTTGATGCTGCAAGAGAACAAATGTTTCCTTTTCCTCCTTCATCACCAAGTATGGCGCTATTCAAAAACGGCGAATTGGTTCACATGCTAGAACGGCATCATATTGAAGGTCGTCCTGCCGAAATGATTGCAGATAACTTGAAAGATGCCTATGCTGAATTCTGTTAAGAAATTATAAACTTATACAAATCGTGTCAATTAATTAATTGACGCGATTTTTTTTTGGTAAATAGTAAAATAATTTTTTTTGCCATAAATGCAATAATTTTTTAATTTAGTAGGTATGCATAGTATTTTTTTGAGATAAATTAAGAAAAAATTAAGAAAATCTTTAAAAATTAAAATTATCATAATTGCATTAAACGGATTCAAATTTTGGCAATACTTAAATTATTATATACTATTAATGATAATATAAAAATTAATTGTATTTTGGCTACATAAACCAACAAAATTATAACTAATGAAAATTTATTATTTTATCATGACTTTGTTTTTTTGTAGCCTTTCATTTGCACAAAGTTCAATTTCAGGCACAATTAAAGACAGTAAGAATGAGCCAATTTCAGGAGCCAACGTGAAAATCGTAGGGGAATCATCAGGAACAATTTCGGATGAGGATGGAAAATTTACCCTCAAAACTTCAAAAAAACCGCCATTTTCGGTTCAGGTATCAAGTGTGGGACTTGCTACTCAAAAAATGCAAGTATCATCAAGTAATCAAACAGTAAATTTCATGATGAGTACAGAAGACACAACTCTTGACGAAATTGTTGTGGCGGCTTCAAGAACTCCAGAAAGAATTAAAGAATCGCCAGTTACAATAGAGCGATTTGGTATTAAAGACATCAAAAAATCGGCTTCGCCTACCTTTTATGATGGATTAGAAAATTTAAAAGAAGTTCAAATGAACACCAGTAGTTTGTCTTTTAAGTCAATCAACACTAGAGGTTTTGCAACTGTTGCAAACACTCGTTTTATGCAATTAGTAGACGGTATGGACAACTCGTCACCTCTATTAAATTTCGTGCTTGGGAATTTGGTTGGAGTATCTGAAATTGATATCCAAAGTGTTGAACTCTTGCCTGGAGCATCTTCTGCATTGTATGGAGCAAATGCTTTTAATGGAATTTTATTTATGAATAGTAAAAGTCCTTTTACAAGTCAAGGTGTTACTGCATATGCAAAATATGGTCAAACTTCTCAAAAAGCAGCAGGAAATAATGAATTTTATGATTATGGGGTTCGAATAGCTAAAGCATTCAATCCTTATTTTGCTGCAAAAGCAAATTTTACTTTTCTTAAAGGTACAGATTGGTATGCGACTGATTACAACGAATATCAAAACGGAGTTGTTACCGGAAACACCCGATCAAACCCTAATTATAACGGACTTAATGTTTATGGTGATGAGGTTTCAACCAACATTAAAGCAGTTGCAGGTGGATTATTAACTGCTGGTGCAATAACTCCGGCTCAATTTACAGCATTCAATGCGATTTTGCCAAATTCTAATGTGAGTAGAACTGGTTACAATGAAATAGATTTGACAGATAATAAAGTTAAAAATGCAAAAATTGATTTTTCTTTTCATGCTAGACCTTTTGGTAAAGAAAATTTTGAAATCATCTGGCAAAGTAAATTTGGCTTCGGAAATACTGTTTATCAAGGGGCTAACAGATATTATTTGAATAACTTTTTTATGCAACAGCATAAATTAGAATTTAAAGGAAAAAACTTTTTTGTTAGAGGGTATACAACTACAGAAGATGGTGGTAAGTCATACGATATGCTATTTACAGCTATAAATGTTAACCGAGAATGGAAATCTGACAATGTTTGGTTTGGCCAATATGCCGGTGCTTATGTTCAATCTACATTATTAGGAGCAACACCAGAACAGGCACATGCAGCAGCGAGAGCAACGGCTGACACAGGAAGATTAATTCCAGGAACTGATGCTTACAACGCAGCATTTAATAAGGTGATTTCTAATCCAGATGTGTTGTCAGGATCTAAACTTGTTGATAATTCACACATGTATCATTCTGATGCAAATTATAATTTTAAAGACATTATAAAAATTGCTGAAATCCAAGTTGGAGGATCTTTTAGATTATATGAGTTAAATTCTCATGGCAGAATTTACACTGATAAAGACAGCAAAATAAACTATAACGATTATGGTTTTTACACTCAAGTTCAAAAGAAATTATTAGAAGATCGATTAAAATTTACAGGTTCTGTTAGATACGACAAATCAAAAAATTTTAATGGAAATTTCTCTCCTAGAGTTTCTGCAGTATATTCTGCTGGAGAAAAGAAAAATCACAATTTTAGAGGATCATTTCAAACTGGATTTAGAAATCCAACTACGCAAGATCAATACATAGGTTTTAATGTTGGAAATGCTGTGCTAATAGGTTCGGCTCCCGACAATTTAGTAAGATTTAGCGAAACATTACCTGTAACAACTGCAACTGGACAAGCATATGCAGGTGGAGCAACTGTAGTTATGAATGGTAATAATGCATATTTTAATTCTTATACTAAAGCTTCGGTTGATGCTTTTGCTGCTTTTGCAGCGGCAAATCCAGGAAACACTCCAGGGGCAGCAGCTTTATTAAGAAAAACCAATGTTGATTATGTTAAGCCAGAAACGGTGAAAGCAATTGAACTTGGATATAGAGGTCAAATCAAGGATTTTTCAATTGATATAAATGGATATTATAATGTCTACAATAATTTTATTGGTAATTTAACCGTTGTGGCTCCAAAATATGGAACAGCTAGCGAAACTTTTGATTTTGTTCAAGGTGCGCCAACTTATGCTACAAATCCTGCAGTACAATCTTTACACGCTTTAGGAAATGGAAATTTTAGAGCTTATCAATTGTATACAAATACAAATCTTGAAATTAAATCATTAGGATTTGGAGTTGGATTATCAAAAAAAATTATAAGTAATTTTGAATTTGGTGCAAATTACAACTATGCACAATTTAATTTTGATCAGGATAAAGATCCAAGTTTTGAAGCTGGTTTTAATACTCCAAAACATAGAGTTAAAGCTTCTATTAGTAACGATAAATTATTCAAAAATTTTGGATTTAACTTATCAGGAAGATGGAATAGTGAGTATTTGTGGCAATCCACATTTGCTGATGGTATGATAGCTGCCGCAACAGTATTTGATGCTCAAATGAATTATACTTTCCCAAAATTAAAATCGACATTTAAAGTAGGTGCTGCAAATATTGGAGGAAAAGAATACAGACAAGTTTTAGGAGCTGGAGCAATAGGGCAACAATATTTTGTATCATGGACCATAAATCCTTAAAAAAATAAATAACTTAAAATAATATATTATGATAAAAAATATTAAATGGCTTCTTTTAGTTTCATTAACTATAGTGGCTTGTAGTGAAAAAAATGATGACGTAGTTGTAAGCAATTCATCTGATGGATTACCATTAACATCTGGCACAGCCGATTTTTCAAAATATGTATCTGTAGGAAACTCGTTAACTTCAGGTTATAGCGATGGTGCACTTTTTATAGAAGGGCAAAAAGGTTCTTATCCTGCAATTTTGTCACAACAATTCTCGCAAGTAGGAGGAGGCGAATTTAAGATACCCTTCACAGCCGATAATATAGGAGGTTTACTTTTTGGGGGAACTCAAATTCAAGGTCCAAGATTATATTTTAATGGCTCAGGACCAGCACCTGTTTCTGGAACAATTACAACTGATATAACTAATCATCTCACTGGACCTTTCAATAATATGGGGGTTCCAGGTGCAAAAAGTTTTCATTTGCTTGCTGCTGGTTATGGAAATCCTGCTGGAGTTTTAACAGGACAAGCTAACCCGTATTATGTAAGATTTGCATCTTCTGCAACTTCTACAATTATTGGTGATGCAACAGCTCAGAGTCCAACTTTCTTTTCTCTATGGATAGGAAATAACGATGTTTTGAGTTATGCAACATCTGGTGGTACAGGAGTTAATCAGTTAACAAATTTAAATCCAGCAACTTATGGTCCAAATGACATTACTAATACAAACGTTTTTGCAAGTGTATATTCTACTTTAGTCAATTCGCTAACGGCAAATGGAGCTAAAGGAGTTGTTGCAAACATACCTTATGTAACTTCAGTTCCGTTTTTTACAACTGTTCCTACGGATGCTATTCCAGGTTTGCCTGCAACAAGTGCTGGACAATTAAATCAACTTTTTGGTGGAATAAATGCAGCATTGACAGCAAATGGATTGCCAACACGATTTCAAACACTTGTTGCAGATGATGGAAACCCTGCTACAATTGAAAAAAATCCATTATTAATAAAAGATGAAACTTTATTAAATATTTCTGCACAAATTACCGCAGCTTTGACACCATCACTTGGTGCGCCAACGGCAACCTATTTGGGAAGTATTTACGGTCAAGCAAGACATGCAAGTAACGCTATGTCAACAAAAGATTATATTTTGCTAACTGCAAGAACAATAATTGGAACTACTCAATCTGGTGCGCCATCACCATTTAACACCATAGGGGTTTCATATCCTATGCAAGATAATACTACTTTAACAGCTTCAGAAACTGCCGAAGTAAAAGTAGCAACAGATGCTTTTAACGCAACAATTCAAGCTTTGGCAATATCAAAAGGGTTAGCGTTTGTTGATGCTAATGCAGTTTTAAATCAAGTGGCAACATCTGGCTACACAGCAAACGCTTTTAATGTTACTTCAGCTTACGTGACAGGTGGTGGTTTTTCATTAGATGGAGTTCACCCTAGTCCTAGAGGATATGCATTAATTGCAAACAAATTTCTTGAAGCTATAAACTCTACTTATGGTTCAAACTTCAAAGCGGTTGACTTAGGATTATATAGAATATTGTTTCCTGCAATGCTATAAATAGTAAAGCTTTCAGGTCATAGATAAAATGAAAAAAAGCATCAGGTCACTATACCTGATGCTTTTTTTTTGAATATTAAAAGAATTATTTTTTCTTTTTAGGTCCACCTTTTTCAGCTTTTGCAGCTTCTTGTGCTGCTTTCATTGCAGCTCTCGATACTTTAACTTGAGCTACAACAGTGTTGTCAGGATGAATTAATTTGAAATTTTTAGTTTCTAATTTTGTAACATATAACTTGTTACCCATTTGAAGTTCACCAATATTAGCTTCAACAAAATCTGGAAGATTTTTTGGTAACGCTTTAACTTTAAGTCTTCTTTGATTTAAATTTAAAACACCTCCTAGAAGAACTCCTGGTGAAGTTCCAACAACTTTTACAGGTACCTCCATTGTAATTTCCTTGTCATCAGCTATTTCAAAAAAATCGATATGCAAAATTGCATCTGATGTTGGGTGAAACTGAATGTCCTGCAAAATTGCAGTGTGCGATTTTCCACCTAAGTCAATTGCAACTGTGTGCGCATTTGGAGTGTAAACCAACGATTTGAATGCTTTAATTTCTGCTGCAAAATGAATTGGTTGATTTCCTCCGTAAATAACGCAAGGAACCATTCCAGCATTACGT
This sequence comes from Flavobacterium sp., assembly GCA_025351785.1. GTDB lineage: Bacteria > Bacteroidota > Bacteroidia > Flavobacteriales > Flavobacteriaceae > Flavobacterium. The sequence goes on along the minus strand of JANXVF010000024.1, from coordinate 5,171 downwards.
ATGGCTTTTGTAGCTACTTTGCCCACGCTTTCTCTTTGTGATCCTTTAATTGTAATCGATTTCATTGTAAAAAATATATAGTTAATAATAAAAATTCTAATTGTATGTAATGTATAAATATAAAAAAATATTTTACATTAAAAATTTACCACTTATTGAATTATTGTGTTGTACCATGTTCATTACCTCAGCAAAAAGTGGGGCACAACTTACCACTTTTATCTTTCTAGATTCCTTTTTTAAAGGGATAGAATCTGTAACAATTAATTCTAACAATTTAGAATTCTCAATTTTTTCGTAAGCCTGACCCGATAATATAGGATGTGTACAAATTGCTCTTACGCTTAATGCTCCTTTTTCGATCATCAAATCTGCAGCTTTAGCCAATGTTCCTCCAGTATCTATCATATCATCAACTAAAATTACATTTCGGCCTCTAACCTCGCCTATCAACTCCATTGTATCAATTACATTTGCAATTTTGCGCTGTTTATAACAAATCACAACATCAGATTCTAAAAACTTAGAATAAGCATAAGCTCTTTTTGATCCTCCCATATCTGGCGAGGCAATGGTTAAGTTATCTAATTTTAAACTTTTTACATAGGGCAAAAAGATAGTCGATGCAAATAAATGATCTACAGGTTTTTCAAAAAAACCTTGAATTTGGTCTGCGTGCAAATCCATAGTCATAACTCTAGTAGCACCTGCCGCATCAAGCAAATTTGCAACAAGTTTAGCTCCAATCGGAACTCTTGGCTTGTCTTTCCTGTCTTGTCTTGCCCATCCAAAATAGGGAATTACAGCTGTTACATGTCGTGCAGAAGCCCTTTTTGCCGCATCTATCATAAGCAACAATTCCATCAAATTATCTGCACTTGGAAATGTAGAACAAACAATAAAAACGCGTAATCCTCTGATAGATTCTTCATATGATGGTTGAAATTCTCCATCACTATATTTTGAAAACGTAACTTTACCAAGCGGAACTCCATACTTTTCAGCAATTTGTTCGGCTAAATACACACTTTGCGAACACGCAAATATCTTTGCTTCTGGTTCAAACTGTGACATTATAATTTGTTGTTTTGTAGTTAGTTACTTCTAGCTCGATTTAACGAGGTGCAAATTTAGAAATTAAATCGGACTCTGAAAGGATATTTTTAAGTATTTTTAGGTTCTAATTGGTTTTAATTTTTAAATTTGCAAAGTGTTTAGTAGATTGTTATTTATTTTAAAACAATCTATTGCGTCGAAATAGTTAATTTGTTTTAATGTCTATTCAAAGAGTTTGAAATTATAAAATTTTGAACTACCATCCAGATAACTTGTATCACATACAATTTAACTTTAATGCCCGGATGGCGGAATTGGTAGACGCGCTGGTCTCAAACACCTGTGGGAAACCGTGCCGGTTCGACTCCGGCTCCGGGTACATAAAAAGCTTCTAGGAAACTAGGAGCTTTTTTATGTTTTATTGATAATCGAATTGTAGAAGGCAAACTTTTTTGGGTTCGACTTAGGATTTAGGCACTTTAAAAGTCTTTTTTGAGAGATTTTTTTATTAATAATGTTTAAATTCTAAATTGTTAAAACGATGGTCTAAATATTTTTTGATAAATATTTTAATTTATTTGACTTTGGTCTTAAATGTATATTTATTTTTTAAACCTCATAGAGTCATAGATTATGCTTCTGAATATAGAGTTTTTAGAGATTTAATTTTTCACATAGCTATCAATTCTATTTAAAGAGTAGCTTTTTTATAGGTTATATTTTCGATGTTTCTATATGTTTAACTATATTTATTAGACTAAAACCATTTATTAAAAAATCTAAAAAAACCAACCTGCAACCAAGATCGCAGTAACCACACAAACAAGGTCAACCAACAGCATGGTGCCAAGTGTATATCGGGTATTTTTTACATTTATACTGCCAAAATAAACAGCGATTACATAAAAAGTGGTTTCTGCACTACATTGAAAAATACAACTTAATCTTCCTGTGAATGAGTCTGGACCAAACATTTTCATTGAATCAATCATAAAACCTCGAGAACCTCCTGAGCTAAAGGGCCTTAACATGGCTACTGGCAACGAATCTGTAATTTGTTTACTTACACCAATATTTGAAAAAACAAATGAAATTGTGTTGCTTATAATTTCAAATAATCCGCTGTTTCTGAAAAATGAAATAGCAACTAACATTCCTAAAACATAGGGAAAAATTTTAACTCCAGTTTGCAATCCGTTATTGGCTCCTATCACAAATGAATCAAAAATTGTAGTTTCTTTTTCGGTAAATTTCTTCTCGTGAAGAAAGGAAAAAATTAATGTAAAAGCAATAATCGCAACCAGCATTAATCCTGAAAGATTGGCTGTAAAAAAGTTTTTTTCTATCAAGTCTAAATGGTTTACATAAAATAATAAACCTGTTATTGCCGCAAGTAATGTTATCAAAACCACTAGTAATGAAGCGCTTTTGAAATTTATTTTTTGTTTGATTCCCACAATTAAAAACGCTGCTATTGTTCCTATAAATGATGTGATTATGCAGGGCAACATTACATCTGCCGGATTACTAGCGTTTTCTGCTGCACGATAACCAATGATTGACGTAGGGATTAATGTTAATCCTGCTGCGTGCAAACACAAAAACATAATTTGTGCATCGCTGGCCCTATCTTTATCGGGATTTATTTCTTGCAAACTTTGCATTGCCTTTAAACCAAAAGGAGTGGCGGCCGAATCTAAACCTAAAAAATTTGCGGCAAAATTTAACGTCATGTATGATATTGACTCGTGATTTTTAGGAACAGTAGGAAATATTTTTGAAAAAACAGGACTTAATTTTCGCGCTAATTTTTCGGATGCACCAGAGTCAATTAATAATTGCATCAAGCCACAAAAAAATGCCAAATAGGCAATTAATGGTATAATTAAATCTAACAATGTGTTTTTGCAAGTTGGCAAAAGCCCATCTGCTTTTTGAACACCGCTGTATATTTTTACTGTTTTATTTTTATAAACATAAGTAGTATCAGGGTTCAAAGTATCTCTGTCGATAATCATCGTTTGATCTTTAGCTTTTGCAATACTATCTTTTACAAAAACAGGAAGTTGTTTAATATATTTTTCGGATAGTAAAATGGGATCATCTTTTTTACCATTTAAAATGAAATCGATTGTGTAACTATTTCCTAAAAATAAACTTACTACAACAAAAACAATTGATGATATAAAAATAACAAGCCAAAATCTACTCAAAACCATAATTTTATTTTTTGTAAATGTAAATTATTTTTTTGTTTATTGATCTTTGAGGTTATGGTTTGGGGTATTGAATTTAATCTTTAGAAACTCATCTTTGAAAATCTTCATTTTTAATTTTATTCAGACATTTTTTATAACATAAGTTACAATTCCCCATATTATCAAATCGTTTTCGTTTGTAACTTTTATGGGTTCAAAATATTTATTCTCTGGCATCAAATAGACACAATCTTTTTTGATAAGAATTCGTTTTATGGTAAATTCGCCGTCTATAAAACAGACTGCAATTTTGTTGTTTTGGGGTTCTAGACTTCTGTCAATTACTAGTATATCGCCATCGTCTATCCCTGCGCCTATCATTGATGTTCCACTTGCTTTGGCATAAAATGTGGCTTCTTTGTTTTTTACAAGTACGTTATCTAAACTTATTTTTGCTTCGTCAAAATCTGCAGCGGGCGACGGGAATCCTGCCTTTATGCCTGCCTCGATAAAAGGCAGTTCGACTGGATTTTCTAAATCGGGTAAAAAAAATGTTAGTTTGTTTTTTAGTTGCATTTTACTTCCATAATCTGTTTAAAATCGGTCGTATATTTTTTTGACAAATGGTTTTGCTTCATCTTCCAGGTGCGTTGCAAATCTTGGTTTCCTAGTCTAATTTTGCGTTCGCCCGTTTTTTTATGAAAATCGTCTATGACTTTCATTAGATTTTGATGTTTTGGATTTTCCTCTTCAAATAGATGAAATTGTTTTTGATCTTGAGGAATAATTTGGGTTACAATAATACCTGCTTTTTTATAAATTTCGCCTTCTTCAAATAGTTCGTGCAACATTTTTATAGCAACGGTGCTCAAAGTTAAACTAGAGTTGCTGGCAAACGGAAGTGTTTCCATTTTATAAAAACTATATTGTTGTGTAGCTACTTTGTACTTATCTTTTCTGAGATACAAAATAATGCCGTAGCAGCAGGAGTTTTGTTTGCGCAACTTCTCGGCACAAACCGTTGCAAAGGTCGAAACACGCTCTTTCATTTCATTAAATGTAGTAATGTTTCCGTCAAAACTTCGGGTTACTGCAATATTTTTTTTGTCTTTTGGCTCTTCCATTTCGAGAACCGATTTTCCTTCGAGTTCCATTTTTAATCGAATGCCTACAACGCCCATTTCTTTTTTTATGTACCCTTCATTTTGTGGTAAAGTAAAATCAAAAGCGGTCAAAATATTTCTTTCTTGCATTTTTTTTGTCAGTCGAGAGCCTATTCCCCAAACGTCTTCAATTTTTGTCCATTTTAGTGCTTTAATTCGTTTTTCGTCTGTGTCGATTACATAAATACCTTGGGTTCGTTCCTGATATTTTTTGGCAATTTTATTGGCAACTTTTGCTAATGCTTTTGAATCGGCAAAGCCTACACAAACGGGAATTCCTATCCATTTTTGAACTCGTTTTTTTATTTGAATTCCATAGGCATGAAAATCATGAATTTGCATTCCGTCAAAATTCATAAATGATTCATCAATACTATAAACCTCAACACTAGGCGTATAAGCCTCTAAAATTTTCATAACTCGATTGCTCAAGTCGCCATACAAAGCATAGTTTGACGAAAAAACATGAATATTTTTTTGTTTTAATTCGGCTCTAATTTTAAATTCGGGTGCGCCCATCGGGATTCCTAAATCTTTAGCTTCATAGCTTCTAGAAATAACACAGCCATCGTTATTGGACAAAATAACAATAGGTTTGCCTATAAGTTGTGGCTGAAAAACACGTTCGCACGAGGCGTAAAAATTATTGCAATCTACTAAACCATACATCTTGTAAAAATATGAAATGTAGCTTTATAGAAATAATGTACAAAAGTTAATTTTGAAAAATGTTGATAACTATTTTTGATGATTT